>JAQBNN010000208.1 GCA_028288505.1 Segetibacter sp.
GTAAACTTATTGGGGAAAAAAGGAAAATGGGTAAGGATTACTACTGTCTTATCCAGGATCCGGCGGGAGCACATGTAATGTTGTGTGGTAGTGGCGAGAAGTAGTAGCAGTAATCTCAATGAGGGCAATAAGAAAGTCTCACTTGAAAGTCTTCAATCAGCTACCGCTTTGTTTTAACTAATCACTTACATAAATAGCTCCTTTAATCCTTTTGCTGGTACGTGTTTTGGGCATGGTTAAACACAAAAAATATCAATGAAAGTATTAAAATATATATCAAAAGCACTCGCAATATTTATAGTTTCTTCATTAGTTAACACCTCGGCGCAAGCACAGGAGTCGAAATCAGAAAGGGAAAAAGCTAAAGTAGACTTAGTAAAAAAACTGGTCAATGAAAGGAATTTTGTTTTTAAAGCTAGTACTGCTAATCCGCAGACTGGTGGAGTTGTTCAGCTTACGTCAAGTTACGGCGTTACGATTGCCGGGGACTCAGTCATAAGCTCCCTCCCCTATTTTGGCCGTGCTTATAGTGCACCGATAGATCCGTCACGTGGAGGTATTGAATTTACTTCAACTAACTACGAACTTACCATTATACCTGGCAAAAGAGGCGGCTGGGAAATTACCATTGAGCCAAAGGATACCCGCGAGGTAAGGCAAATGTTTCTGTCAGTATCACAGGCAGGATATGCTTCGTTGAGAGTGATTAGTAACAACAGGCAAGCTATTAGCTTTAGTGGTGAGGTTGGTGAAAGAAAGAAGAATAAAAACAGTTAACATACGGTAAACAATAAAAGAAGCCTTGCTTTATACAAGGCTTCTTTTATGGAACAATTTGCACAATCATTTATTGATGAATACAATTACTACAAGTACAAGAGTGCGACGCAACGGCTGCTTCATAGTATAACAAATGCCGGTAACCAAAATCTCTAATTTAAACTTTGGCTTCGTAACCTTGGCATGAAGTTGTATAAAGAACCGGAACTATAGTGTATGAAAGACAACCCGGGGAAGAATGGAAATGTGGGGCCGAAAGGGAATATGGCGAAAATTGTACAGCGTAATATTAAGGCTCTTTTAGACCGGCGCCACAAGGAGGAAAAAGAAAAACGACTGGAGCAAAAGATTGCTGACCGTGTGGCAAACTTTGTTGGCCGTTTAAACTTTGTATACGTACATATTTTATTTTTTGGTGCATGGATAGCTTGCAACGAAGGCCTTTTTGGTTTACATGCTTTTGATCCGAAATATACTGGTCTACAATTAACAACATCAATTGAAGCCATTTTTCTTACCACCTTTGTTTTAATAAGCCAGAACAGCATGAACAAGCAGGCAGATAATCGTGCAGACCTTGACCTGCAAGTAAGCCTGTTAGCAGAACATGAGATAACGCGCCTCATTTCAATGGTAACAGCGATATCTAAAAAGCTTGATATTGAAGAAGGGTTTATGGAAGAAATGGAGGAACTGGCGCAGGACGTTGAACCAGAAAAAGTGATGGACACTATGGAGGAACATAAAGAGAGCCTTGTTAAAAACGGCGAAAGTGTTTTGAACGAAGCGCCTTAATAATATCAGGTAGGCAAAACGTCAAGGTCTTTTATTTGGTCTTTATACTTTTTTGGAAATATTAGCGATTTTAGCATCCAGTCTAATTTTATTTTCCTTGTTATTTTATACAGCCCAATTACAGGCTTAAGAAGTGAGGTATTTCCGAGGCCTAATAATTTGTTTACCCGCACTGGCACTACTAAAACCTGTCCCTCTTTTAATATTTTAAACCTTACCGGCCCAAGGTGCTTTTTGTATTGCTTGTATAGCTCGATGGAGTACTTGGTTTTTTCGAGATCCTGCTGCATGTGTTCTTCGCGGCTTATCAGCCAGTCTTTATAATACAGCGGAAGGTCGGGTATTTTCATTCTGTCGCCTACCCTGTAGAACACGTCGTACACCGCCTCTTTTTCTGCGTAGGTAAGTTTTCGTTCCAGCACTTCAAACGACGAAATGGAATAGTGAATAAGCATGTACAAAACATCACGGTAGGCCCAATCTGGTATTTTTGCTCCTCTCGCTGTCTCAACTCCTTCGTGTATCTGGGTTATACGGTCGATCGTTTTAAGTGCAGCTTCGTTTTCGGAAAACACAATGTGACGGGCATAACTTACTGTTGAAAAAAGTCTTCCTAAAGGGTCTGCTGGAAGTCGGCCCGTGAAGAACAACCAGTCTACTGATTTATTAAGTGCGAACTCGGCGGAGGCGCCGGTAAATATAAAAAGTACGGTATCGGCCTTACCCCAAATCTCTCTTACAATTGATCCTTGCTTTACAAAATATTCCATATACAAATCCAAAGTTTACTAAAAAAACAAACAGGAATAAAATAAAGCCGGGGACGCTAAAGATACGAGTTGTTTTTATGTACCTAGCGTTGGTGGTACTATTAAACATCGTTGCGTCGCACTCTTGTACCGTTATCACTTTACTGGTCTAGTTAACCAAGTCTTCAGTACTGTTCTGAGTCTTTAATCTAAGGTCCTACTCCTTATTTTCCTGTAGTGGTTTGAGGCTCCACAGCTTCACCACTTCTTGTTACAATATATTCTTCTGCCGCAATTTCAACAAAGTAAAGTTCATCAAAACCTTCTTCCAATAGCGGCGGTTCAAGCTTTTTTAACGTACCATAAATGCCGGGAACCGGTACCTTTTCTTTGCCAATGCGGTTATGATTCCTTTGAATAGCATCCTTTGCTTTAGTAAGGAAAGAATAGCAGGTGATCTTAAATTTATAAGGCTTTATCTTCTCTATGTAGTGGTGTCTTTGCTTTTTGGTTGTGTTGGTATTGTCAACCACGAAACGCTGGCCGAATATTAAACAATAGTCTAGCAACTTATCTTCCTTATTTCGAGTCTTTAATAAGTCGAGGGAAATACGAACGTGTGTCTTTAGGAAACGCTTACTATAAAAGGTTGTTTTGCCCGATGCTTGTATACCACAAAATATGATCGCTTCCATTTTCGAACAGCTACCAAAACCTTACCTGATATAGCTTTTATTGTTTGCTTCTAATCTTTATTGTAGCCTGGAGTCTTGTTGAATAGAATTAAAAACTGTTGCAGTGTGCGACGCAAGAATGTTTAATAGTACCACTAATGTTAAGTACAAAAACCACTAAAACATTCTTTGGTATTACATACAATATAAATACGAGCATGCCGTTTTGTTAATTACACCGCCAAGCATAAAAAGAACCTTAAAACAGGTTTAAAACTTTGTAAAAAGGTAGGCAGGCATACAATAATTGAATTAAGTTAGTAGTTATAAACCTATAAAAAACAACCCTAATGCAATCCTGGAAATCAACACAGTTTGAACACTTCTCTGGAAGCCAGCAAGTGAGGTCGAAATTTTTTAAAGTAGACCGGTTTTTTGTAACCTACATGCGTTGGAACGTATGGTACGAAATGAAGTTTGAACACTACCTTAATTAATAATCCATTTTCCTAACACTATAAATTTAAAACAAATGATCGAGTACGAAATCACTTGTTACATGGGGATGTACATGATTACTCCCAAGCAACAAACAAACTAGAAATTAAGAGTTTTACAATAGACAACTAATGCCTTTCGTGTTTACGAAGGGCATCTTTCTTTAGCTAATTAGATACTGAGAAATTCTTAGTTAAAGTAATCAGGCTGAGCTACAATTTCTTGATACTAAAAATGTGAACCGGTGGTTCGAATGCCTGCTCGTATTCAGGTTGGTTATAGATCTTCTGCACCACATCCATCCCTTTTACCACTTTGCCAAAAGCAGCATAACCTTGATTGTCTGTATTGTTTGCACCACCGTAATCAAAGCCCGGCTGATCTCCTATACATATAAAGAACTCGGTGCCGGCAGTTCCCGGTTCCTGTCGTGCAAAGGATATAATGCCATCTTTATGCAGTATGCCTGTTTGCTGTGTTGTTTCGTGCGGTATCCGTTTCACCTCCCTTGATAATTTATAATTACTCTTCCAAACTCCAGCCTGTATCAGTGCTGCCTTAGGAACTCCTGTGGGCTGGTTGTCCTCGTTTAAAACTCTATAAAATGAGGCGCCCTTATACAATCCACTCTCGACATTGCTGAAAAAAGCAGCAACACTTTTGGGTGCTTTTGCAGGGTAAAGTTCCACTTCTATATCTCCGAACTTTGTTTCGATACGTACTCGTGGCTCTCCACTCTCTTTCGATGAACATGAGAATAGCGTAAGTACGAGGAGTACTGTTATAAATCTCAGCAACATAGTTTTCTGTTTGTGTTTAATTGGACACAGTCTTCATACAGTAGCCTAAAATAAAAAGCCTTAGTGTTGTAATTTACACCAAGGCTTTTTTTTATCTAGTAATTCTGTTTACTTTCTTCCAAAAACAAGTAAGACATCTCCCCCTCCTATTAATTCCAGCCTACCATTAGAGGCTTTATAAG
>JAQBNN010000233.1 GCA_028288505.1 Segetibacter sp.
TTAAACCTGCGATTGCCGAAGCACGCAAGAATAATATACTTGCTTTCGGACCTTACAGTGCTGATGCGTTTTTTGCACGCGGCCAGTACGAGCAGTTTGATGCTGTGTTAGCCATGTACCACGACCAAGGCCTTATTCCCTTTAAATCTTTGGCAATTGGTGAAGGCGTGAATTATACAGCCGGCCTGCCTATTGTTCGCACAAGTCCCGACCACGGCACTGCGTTTGACATTGCAGGTAAAGGCATTGCCGACGAGTCGTCTTTTAGAGCCGCAATGTTCGAATGCATCGATATCATTCGTCGTCGGGAACAGTATACCGAGAATAACAAGAACCCCTTGCGTCGGATGAGCGCTAGGGTATTTGCGAATGCTGTAGATGAAAGGATTGAAGAATAGAATAGGTTGTAGGTTCTGAGCTCTCGATTCTGAAAACACAAATCGGTGGTTTTGAAATTTGAATTTTGAATTTCTTTGTTACCAGCATTTGTTTTTCATAGCATCATCGTTGTGTCACTCACTTGTACTACAAAATAATAAGCAACTATGCATAGTTTAAGCAATGGCATTATAAGTATACAAGTAGTAAATAAAGGCGCAGAGCTTCAAAGCATTTACCTCCACGAGCACAAGCATGAGTATATGTGGAGTGGCAACTCTTCGTTCTGGGCAAAAAAGAGTCCCGTATTGTTTCCAGTCGTTGGTGGACTTAATAAAAACAATTACCACTACAACGGAAAAGATTACCAACTAAACAGGCACGGCTTTGCAAGAGAAAATGACTTTGAACTTGTAGAAGAAAAAGAAGACTCTCTTTGCTTCAGGTTAATTCCAGACGAATCAATTCGCCAATCATATCCTTTCGATTTCATCTTCAGCATTCAATACAAACTTCAACAAAACCTACTGCTTATCACTTTCGATGTGCAGAATTTCGATGAAAAGGAAATGTACTTTTCTGTTGGGGCACATCCCGCTTTCGCCGTTCCAATGGTAGAAGGAACAGAGTATGAAGATTATTACCTGCAATTTAACCGAGCCGAAACTACAGGAAGGTGGCCCTTATCTCCGGATGGATTAATTGAACTAGCACCGACTCCCTGCTTGCAAAACCAGGATAAACTTCAATTAAAGAAAGAGTTATTTTACAAGGATGCGATCGTGTTTAAAGATCTTACATCAACATCAATTTCAATATTGAGTGATAAAACACCAAGAGGACTAAAAGTAGATTTTGAAGGCTTTCCTTATTTGGGGATCTGGGCAGCAAAAGGTGCCGACTTTGTTTGTATTGAACCGTGGTGTGGTATTGCTGATAGTGTAAACAGCACCGGAAACTTAGAAGATAAAGAAGGCATAATAGCAATCGCCAACTGCGAAATCTTCAGCAGGACTTATTCAATAGAAGTGTTTTAAAAACTTCGATCATCTTGTCCTTTGTTGTTTAATACCATTTTTGAATTTCAATGGCTAAAGCTTTAACTCGGTAACGGCTATCTAAATTCAGCATCTGATACACCTTTGTTGATTATGTAATTTGTGTATGAGATTTCTACCCTGCCTTTCTTATTCTTCATTCTGTCTGCTACGGGTTCGTTGGTATCAAAGTCAAGCGTTACACCTTTTGGTAGTTTATAGTCTTTCGTATTAAAAGCAAAAATTACTTTATCAGGAAGACCGAAGGAAGCAAACTTACCGTAGATCATCTCCATTTCATAAGTACCATTTTCCTTTGTTGTTGTATTAGCTTTTCTAATTAGTGATGTTGCCTCTTCAATGTATAAAGTAGTTAATACAACATCGCTGTTTTCGCTTGTTGGTAATAGCTTTACAACCTTCACAGGTATATTGCCAACTTTGCTATCGCCGGAGGGAATGGCAACAAAATCTTTTCCAGTTAGTAGGTTACTCATGTTTACAGATACGCCTCCTTTTGGTAAAATAGATATTCCTCCATCACGCTTTAGCTTGAACTTGTTTGGTTTTTTATAGAACACTTTTACTTTACCTGCAGGTGCTTTAATAAAGGAGACATCGGTCTTCATTCTTCCTTCGGCAACGTAATCGTTCACCTTGTCGAGCTTTGATTTTACTTTGTTTATTAAGCCCATTGCATCTTGTGAGAATGCAGCTTGCTGGAAGATTATGATTGACAATAGGAGCAATAATATTTTTTTCATTTTTGTATTGTTTGTTTTCACGCAAAGGCGCAAAGGAAGCAAAGGCCCAAGGTTTTAAGCATAAGAATTTTGCAAGTGGAATAAAGAACTAATAGTACAAGAGTGCGACGCAAGCAAAGCTAAATAGATAACTAACGCCGGGTACATAATCTAACTTAAAACATCTTTTCGCTTGAATACAATTACGGATGCTATAAGTAAACCTACGATGTGCAAAACGAGTATACCAGCGGCTTGCAGCACTTTTCCCAAATTTTGTACCGAGCCTATTATCGCTTCATTGTCTTCTGATACTTTAACGTCGAAGAAGCCTTTCCAACCAATCATGTGCGTGGTGAATAAGTAAGGTTTAATGGCATTGAAGAAAGGAATATCTAACGTGCTAAGAATAGTGAACACGAGAATAATACTCATGGTGGCTACGATTGGACCGATGGAATTTTCTGCAAACAACGACAAGAAAAAACCGAGGGCAGCGACAGTAAGCATAGCTAACGCAGCGAAGCCAAATGCACAAGCATAACGCCAAAACACGTCGTAGCTTTTCATTTGTACAATGTAACCACTCTTCATGTTTAGCATGTCGTCGGTACCGAAGAGCGCCATTGAAACAAAGAGGGCGAGGATGGCCATCCAGACAAGAAGCAGTAGTGTGTAGATAGTAGCTGCACCGAATTTTGCGAAGATAACTTCAGTACGGCTTACGGGCTTTGTTAGTAGCAGCCTGAGTGTGCCCATGTTTGCTTCGCCGGAAATTAAATCGGCAGCTATGAGTGTGATGAGCAATGGCACATGCACCAACAATAGTTGTAAGATGATGTAACAAACAAGGTAGCCATTAAGTATGTTTCCTTCGATCTCGAATGACATGGAAAGATCGCGCAGCATGAATTCGACGTAGCTTTTGCCATCGATGTATAAACCCATTTGAATAAGGCCAACTAAAGCAGTTATTGCTGCAAAGCTTATGTAAGTGCGGGGTCGTTTAAAGATCTTAAACAGCTCAATTTGTAAAAGCTTCCACATGTTGTTTTCCTGTTGTAACCTTTAAAAAATAATCTTCTAATGAATGCCTGGGCTGTAGTGATAATACAGGTATGTTCATCTGAACAAGTGACTGGTGGAAAGAAGGGATCTGCTTTTTATCCATCTTCAGTATTATCTCATTTGCACTGGCTGGTTGCAGCATTGCTGACCATTCACTTTGTTCTAAAAGCTGTATTGCTTGTGCGTTGTTAAGTGTTTCTACCTCGATAACTGTTTGTGCAGGATCAAATAATTCTGCAGCTGCACCTTCAACCAGTTTTTGGCCCTTGTCAATAATTAGTAACCGGTTTGCGATCAATTCTATCTCGCTTAATAAGTGTGAAGAGACAACAACGGTCTTGTTCATTTTTTGACTGAGCATTAAAATTAGGTTGCGTATATCTGCTATGCCTTGGGGATCTAAACCGTTGGTTGGTTCATCGAGAATGATTAGCTGGGGATCGTGTGATAAGGCTATTGCAACACCGAGCCTTTGTTTCATCCCCTGGCTGAAAGTTTTTACTTTACTGTGTGCTCTTTCTGCTAATCCAACCAAATCCAGTTGCTCCATTAGCTTTTGTTTAGAAGCCTTTGCTGCCCCGCTAATCTTTAGGAACAACACAAGATTTTCGTAAGCGGTGAGGTACTTGTAAACGTCGGGCTTTTCAATTACTGCACCTACTTGTCTTAGTATTTCTTTGCGATGTGTTCTTAGATCGAGTCCAAAGATTTCTATGGTTCCTTGTGTTGGTTCTATAAGCGTTAGCAACATTCTTATAGTTGTTGATTTACCAGCACCATTCTGTCCTAAGAATCCATACACGTCTCCCTTTTGAACGGTAAAGGAAAGATCGTCAACAGCAACAAGATCCTTGAATTTTTTAGTAAGATTTGAGACCTTTATAATCGGCGTCATGAGAGAATAACAATGTGTCGCAAAGTTAGTTTAAAGTAGAAGGTATTATGTTTTGTGAGGATATTTTGGCAAAGCTTTTTAAAGACTCGCTTAATTACTATTTACTGTTGTACTTGTATTCAACAGCTTATCGTACAGGGTTTGTTTACCCTTTGTTTTTACAACTACAACCAGGTAGACCACTAATAGAATTAAAGAGATTAGCAGGCCCGGTCTTAGTTCCAGTTCGTTTGCATAATAAAGAGGAACAGGAAGATTGTTGGCAAGATGGGCAATTTCCCAGGGAAGGAGTTTACAAACGGTTCTTAATAAGGTTTTGAAAATAGAAGGTAAAGTACCTGAAGCATTATCACGCACTCTTATCTTAAGTAATCGTTTACCTATCGTTCCTCTTGTCAGGCTGTCGAAAAAGGCGAAGTAGATCAGTGCGGGAATAGAAACCGTTATGAGCGTGTAGATCTCGGTATTGTAACCATTATGAAACCAACTGTCACCAAGGGCGGAACGATATGTTGAAAAAATAGTTAGTTGCGTTAAAGCGAATAAACTGTATACAACCAGGCAATCGATTATGTAGGCTAAAATCCTTTTGGTTAAGAGGTTCATTTTATTCATCGCGGAAAGTTATACTGACTTTATAACTAAACCAGCATAACATAAGAAAAGCTTAATAGTAGTAATGCAGATGAACGAAATGCGACGCAACGATGCTTAACCGGAGTGATTATGTCTGTACCAAAACTTTACTTACCCATATTTAAATATCCTTGTAAAGCTTTTACGTAAGCATCGAAAGCATCAACACCCTGCGGAGTAATCTTGCAGGTGGTTAGCGGGTAGTTGTCTTTGAACTGCTTATTAACTTCGATGTAGCCTGCATCTTTTAGCTTTTGTACCTGCACACTTAGATTGCCGGCAGTCGAGTTCGTCTTCTCTCTTATAAAAGTGAAGTCAGCTTCCTTTACGCTTATGAGCAGGCTCATAACAGCAAGCCGCAACTGTGAATGTAATATGGGATCTAATTCGTTAAACACTTCTTTGCTGATTGGTTAAATTCCTTCCTGCTACTTTACGAAACTCGTTGTTTGCTATATGACCCGGGATAATATAGCCGACTAAAACGCCCACCCCATGCAGTATCATTACCGTCTCAAATAAGTTAACGAACAGTGCTATAAACGCAAGTATCCACATGGCGAATGCACCTATAATAGACGGCTTGAAGTTGAGCATGGCGCCGTAAATGAGTATCCAAAAACCATACAAATTCATTAGCAACGGAAAGCCCTTAACGGGACTCATTCCTACGTTCATGGTAACAATTATGAACATGAGGCTTACGAAGAATCCAATGTTGAGCTTATCGAAAATGGCTTTAGAATACGTCTTCACCCTAACTTTCTTTTTTATAATAAAGCTTGTAACCGCCTGGTAGATACCAATGAGAAAAGCTATTCCTCCAAAGATATTCCAGAAGAAAAAAGTGGAGTACCAAAGGAAGTGCATATTAATAACGGTAAACAAAGAAGCCAGGAACAACATCCATCCCCAGATGATCCAACCTTTACCGTCATCCTTTTGCTCTTGTTTTGCAGTGTCGATCATCTGCTTTATAATAAGCAGGCTTTCATGCTCGTCCAATTGCTTTTCGTTTTCCATTATGAATTCTTTTTATTACTGTAAAGACTGCGTAACATATAACCGGGGATAATATAACTTATTAAAACAGCAAACGCCGTTATAAGTATACGTATATCAAAATCAACATACACACAAACGATCATTAGTGGAAGGCATAGTGCACCACCTATTTGCAACGGTTTAAATTGTAACAACCCTCCAGAGACAAAAGTGCCTATTCCGTACATCATTATATAAATAGGATAGCTGTGTTGCCAACCAATATGAGACATATAAATACTTAAACCAAAAAACGAAATACCAATAGCCATCCATAAGTAACCATTAGCTTCTCCCACAAAAGTTTTTACCCTGCGCTTTCTTTTATCTTTTATAACAAATAAAAGATGAATTATTATAGCCACTGGTGTAACAAGCCATGCATAGTAATGTTTCTCATAATTCACCACTGCCAATAACACATATTGTATAATACAACCGAGCATTACCATCCAACCCCATAACAAAAAATAATGACTACTATCACTTATGGAATGTTTAGTAGCATCAATCATTTTTTGAATGAGTTGAATGCTTTGTTGCGGCGAAAAATCTTTGTCTTCCTGGTTCATGATAAGGTATGGTTACATGTAAAAATAGCAGAGGCGTAACTGCCCCTGCTAATCTTTTATACACATTATTTGCATTGCTCCAACAT
>JAQBNN010000010.1 GCA_028288505.1 Segetibacter sp.
CGCAGGCCTGCAACCTCAGGGACAATTATTCGGAGCTGATAAGTCTCGGCTTCGAAGTAATTGGCATAAGTACAGACAGTGTAAAAAGCCACAAAAAGTTTGAAAACAAATACGAATTACCCTTTCCCCTCATAGCCGATGAAGACCAGAAAATTGTAGAGAAATACGGTGTTTGGGGTGAGAAAAAATTTATGGGAAGAACTTTTGACGGAACACATCGAACCACATTTTTAATAGATGAAAAAGGGATTATAAAAAAGATAATCACCAAACCAAATACAAAAAATCAAACGCAACAAGTGCTGGAGGCGTGGCCGACCGAGGACAACTTGGGTATAAGTATTGGTGCTAAACTTGCATTTAAAAATTAAATTTTTCTAAATTAGATGCCACATTCTCACCCTAATGATCCAGGTAAAAATTAAGGAAAACTCATGGTTAGCTAAAATGGCGGCAAGGCGTTTAAAGGCCCGGCAAATAGCTATGGTAGTAGGTAAAACCATCCATCTTTATAACTCTACTAAAGCCGATTTTTTAAAAAACCCTCGCTGGGTTCGCCACGAAATTGCACATATAAAACAGTACAACCAACTAGGCGTTTTCAAGTTCCTCATGTATTACCTGCTCGAATCTTTTAACAAGGGTTACCAGCACAACAAATTTGAAGTTGAAGCTCGCCAAAAGGAAAAAGACGTGTCAATACTTTCAGGTGTATCGTTTTTGTAATTGTACTCGCTCCCCGGCTGAAAAAAGATATGCCGATTAAGTGAATGCGACGCAACAATGTTGCTATGGAAACCTGAGTTGGTATCAACATTACTAATACTAAAAGGACTCTCACAAAAGCTGGCTAGAAGGGTTGTACAGGCCCTGTCACTTTCCCAACATCGTTGTGTCACTCACTTGTACAGCAAACCTTCACGCCCATTTGAGCTTTTATTCCAAAATCCATTCTACAGTTCCAAAGGGAATTGTGCTAATAATCCCGGTATCAACCAATAGTTCACCTTGCACGTTCACACCATTAATAATTGCATCAAATACCGCATTGTCCTTTTTTAGCAAAACTCTTTCGCCTCTTTTAAAAAGATGACTGTTATATTCCTGCAACATCCGCTCAAAATCACCTTTCAATAGCTCTCTCCACCGTGCTTCCAAATATCCGCAAAGCTGCTTAGCGAGTTCTATAACGTTAAAGGTTTTCCCGGTTATCTGTTTAAGCGAAACAGCTTTATTTATACCCATTGGAAATTGAATCTGGTTGATATTTATTCCAATTCCAGTGATAGCATAATTCCAGTTGTTTCCCTGCAGCACGTTTTCTATAAGTATGCCTCCTGCCTTTCTGTCTCGCCAATAAAGATCGTTGGGCCACTTTAGGCTCGTTTCCTCACCGCCGTACGACTTAAAAAAATCGAAACAAGCCATGGCAATAGTTACACTTAAGAAAAATTGATGTTTAAGTGGGAGTGTGGTTGGCTCAAGTACAAGGCTTAAAATAATGTTCTCGCCGGGCGCTGCATTCCATTGTTTTCCACGCTGTCCCTTACCTGCTTTTTGGTACGAGGCAAAGTAGGCAAAACCGTGGTCTGCCAATAGGGCTTGCACCTGTGCCATGGCATAGTTGTTGGTGCTGTCCACTTCACTTAATATGATAAGAGGTGTGCCTATCGGGTTATCAGGTGGCAAAGAATTACTATTTTTGCGAAGATAGCAGGAAGTAAGAGCAGAGTGGCTAAGGAAGAATACTATTAAGTACAAGTTTTATCATATAGTTTACAAACTGAATGCGACTTTTGCCGATTGAAAAATCATACCCGGAACCTCATTCAACAAGCTATTTTCATCATTAAAAGATTGATTATTGGAACAACTTTCAGCGTTATTAGACCGTAAAAAAAGTACGGCTAACAAATTAACAAGGAGCTCAAAGCTTTTTAAGACAATAATAAAAAGCATTCAGGAAAAGAAAGGAGAAAACATTGTTTCGCTAGACCTGCGCAAGATACATGAAGCAGTAGCGGACTTTTTTATTATATGCGAAGGTACCAACCCGCAACAGGTTAGGGCTATAGGCGAATTTATACAAGAGGAAGTAAAAAAGCATTGTGAAGAGACTGCTTATAAGCACGAAGGCTACCAGGCCCTTCAATGGGTGCTTATTGATTACGTAAACATTGTTGTTCATGTAATGCTACCTGAAACCCGGAAGTTTTACAGGTTGGAAGAGATGTGGAGCGATGCAGGGTCAATGGAGCACATTGGTTAAAAGTAAAGTAGAAAAACTAAACTTTTAGAACCAGATTTTATTATAGTATTAAAAAGAGAAGACAGAAGGCTATGGCACAAGATGATAAAAAACCTAAAAAGGAATTCAGAAATATACCGGGTGTACCGCCAAATGGTGACGATAAATCAACAAAGCGGGGCCCAAAATTTAGCATTTATTGGATCTATGGAATAATAGCTATTACCCTATTGATCTCTTACCTGTTCCCAATGAAGGGAACCTCGGTTAATACAAGTGAGCTTGAGTTTAGGCAGGAGATGCTGGCAAAAGGCGATGTTGAAAGACTTGACCTTGTAAAAAATAAAGAACTTGTTAGGGTTCACATAAAGAAAGAAAGTCTTAATAAACCCTTCTACCAGAAAAAATTAAAAAGACAAACCTCGGGACCCGTTAAGGGCCCTCATTTTGAGTTTGTAGTAACGGACTGGGAGAGCTTTAACGCCAATCAGAATGCGTTTTACAAGGACTCGGTAGCAAATCCATTGAGAATTGCGGAAGTAACTGAGATAGTAGATAACGAAGGTGAATTTTGGGGACCAGCTTTAAATACCCTGGTGACCATTTTATTGTTTGTAGGGCTTTGGGTTCTACTAATGAGAAAGATGGGAGGCCCTGCAGGTGGCGGTGGTCCGGGTGGCATATTTAATATCGGAAAATCTAAGGCGACCCTATTCGACAAAGGTGCTCGTGTTAATATAAACTTTGGTGATGTAGCTGGTTTGGATGAAGCCAAAGTAGAAGTAATGGAAATTGTTGACTTCCTTAAAAATCCTAAAAAATATACTGCCTTAGGTGGTAAAATTCCGAAGGGAGCCTTATTAGTAGGCCCTCCGGGTACTGGTAAAACTTTACTTGCAAAAGCAATGGCCGGTGAAGCACAAGTACCGTTCTTTAGCTTAAGTGGAAGTGACTTCGTAGAAATGTTTGTTGGTGTAGGTGCAAGCCGCGTTAGGGATTTGTTTAAACAAGCACGTGAAAAAGCGCCTTGTATAATATTCATAGATGAAATTGATGCAATTGGCCGTGCCCGTGGCAGAAATGCCATTATGAGTAACGATGAAAGAGAAAACACCTTGAACCAACTATTGGTGGAAATGGACGGTTTCGCTACAGATATTGGTATCATTATTCTTGCCGCTACTAACCGACCTGATGTATTGGATACAGCCCTACTTCGCCCGGGTCGTTTTGACAGGCAGATCTCTATTGATCGCCCTGATGTAAAAGGACGTGAGGCTATCTTCAAAGTGCATTTGAAACCAATAAAGATTTCCGAAACACTGGATATTCATAAGCTTGCTGAGCAGACGCCAGGTTTTGCCGGTGCTGATATCGCAAACGTTTGTAATGAAGCTGCACTTATTGCTGCCCGTAAAAACAAGACAGCAGTTGATATGTCTGACTTCCAGGATGCAGTGGATAGAGTGATTGGTGGATTAGAAAAGAGGAACAAGATTATCTTACCAGAAGAAAAGGAAATAGTAGCTTATCACGAAGCGGGTCACGCAATTTGCGGATGGTTTTTAGAGCACGCTTATCCTCTGCTTAAAGTAACTATTGTGCCTCGTGGTACTGCCGCTTTAGGTTATGCACAATACACTCCAAGAGAACAATACTTGTATAATACAGACCAGTTGTTCGACCAGATCTGCATGACTTTAGGAGGCCGTGCTGCAGAACAAATTTTCTTCGGCAAGATCTCTACCGGTGCAAGTAACGACCTTCAACAGATCACCAAAATGGCTTACTCTATGGTAACTGTTTACGGTATGAACGATAAGATTGGTAACGTGAGCTACTACGATCCTACCCAGGAAAATACCTTTACAAAACCTTTTAGCGAAGAGACCGGAAAGATGATTGACGAAGAGGTAAGGAAGCTGATTGAAAAAGCATACGTTCATACACTTGCCTTGCTTACTGAGAAGAAAAACGAGGTGGACATTCTAGGCAAAGAATTGCTTACAAAAGAAGTTCTGTTTCAAAGCGATGTAGAAGCATTGATAGGTAAAAGACCTTTTGAAGATAAAAAGATAGACGTAACGCATCTTGACAGCGAATTAAGTGCTCCCCCTGAGAAAACAGTTGTAGATACTTCTTCAATAAAACTTTAATTGATACAATGAAAATTTCTCCTGCAAAAGAGAATATTCTTAAAAAAATAAGACAGGCACTGGCAAACCCAGGGCCTGTTCCTTTTCCGCAAAGTGAGGGAAAAAACAGTGTTTTTCAACCCTCCATTAAAGAGCTCGAGTACGAGTTTGCAGAAAATTTTACGGGCCTGTTGGGCAAGTTTTCTTTTTGTCTTGACGAAGAAGAATTAGCCGAACAATTAAAAGCACTTGCCGCAACTAAAAACTGGAGATCCATTTATTGCCGTGAAGATGCAATCAAAACAGCGCTATCAAAAAAAGGTTCTTTACAATTTAATGCACCCGAGGTGGCCAGCTGCGATGCAGCCATTACAAGTTGCGAGCTCTTAGTAGCCCGAACAGGAAGCTTATTAATGAGTTCCGCACAAGCTAGTGGCAGAACGGTTAGCGTGTACGCCCCCATTCATATTTGCATTGCTTATACCGATCAGTTGGTGTACGACATTAAGGAAGGACTGCAAATACTTAAAGAAAAATACCAGGGGAAACTCCCATCGCTAATTACACTTGCTACCGGGCCTAGCCGAACTGCAGATATCGAAAAAACGCTTGTGGTTGGTGTACACGGTCCTAAGGAAGTG
>JAQBNN010000062.1 GCA_028288505.1 Segetibacter sp.
TACAACGGAATAAAAACTTGTGGGAAAAGACGAATATACTTATACCAGTACAAGTGAGTGACACAACGATGACGCCATGAAATACTTCAGTTGGTAAACAAAAGAATAACGCCCTTGATCATGTATCCATCTATGATTTCAGTAAGTGAGGCGAAAGAAATTGTACTTAATAATGCAACGCCATTAACACCTGTAATTGTTGCTATAAAAGATGCTGCAGGCTTAGTATTATCCGAAGATGTTTATGCTTCAACTGACATACCTGCATTCAACCAGTCATCAATGGATGGCTATGCATTTTGCTTTAACGATTACAGTGCAAACAAGCAGTTGCAAATAATAGGAGAGGTAGCTGCAGGTGACAACAAATCTTTCGACAACTTTTCACAAAAAACAATTCGCATTTTTACAGGAGCACCGGTCCCCGATGGAGCAGACACAGTAGTGATGCAGGAAAAAGTAGTAGTGGAAGGCGACGCGCTTTTAATAACGGACGAACAATTATGCAAGGGCAGCAATGTAAGACCAAGAGGCTCCGAAATTAAAGCGGGTTCATTGGCACTTAAAGCAGGAACTTATCTATCAGCAGGAGCAATAGGTTTTTTAGCAGGCATAGGAACGGCCAAAGTAAATGTATATCCAAAACCAAGAGTTGGGATAATAATAACTGGCAACGAATTACAGGAAGCAGGACAACCGTTGCAACCAGGACAAGTATACGAATCAAACTCGCTTACATTAAAAGCGGCGCTTAAGCAGTTGCATATTGAAGATGTAAAGACAGCTTTTGCATCAGATGAATTGGGTGTTATAAAACAATCGTTAGAAGCTGCATTAACGGGAGCCGACCTTGTTATATTATCAGGAGGTGTGAGTGTTGGGGATTATGATTTTGTTTTAAAAGCTGCTGAAGCTTGTGGTGTTGCTACACTTTTTCATAAAGTAAAACAGAAGCCGGGCAAACCGGTGTTTTGCGGTAAGAAAGATAACAAGTTTGTCTTTGGACTTCCCGGAAATCCATCTTCTGTTCTTACTTGTTTCTACCAGTATGTTGTACCAGCGATCGAGCAATTAATTAATAGGAAGGGTTTGATTGAAGAGAAACAATTATCGTTGGCAAAACGGTATACTAAACCAGTCGGCTTAACTCTTTTTTTAAAGGGTTTTTACGAAGGCAACAAGGTAACACCACTTGGCTCACAAGAGTCATATAAGCTTAGTTCATTTGCTATTGCCAACTGTTTAATTTGTCTTGATGAAGATAAATCTGAATTCAAAGAAGGTGATGTTGTTGTCGTCTACAAGCTCCCCATATAACTGTAAGCATGTTTGAAAGTGTATGGCTGTTTTACTCTTTATTATTTCTTGTTGCATTTTTTTATGCATCGGTTGGTCATGGTGGCGCCAGTGGTTACCTTGCCCTGATGGCTATCTTTAGTTTGGCACCTGAAGTGATGAAACCGACAGCTTTACTTTTAAATATTTTCGTTTCATTTATAGCCTTTATACAATTTTACAGGAGTAAACATTTTATATGGAAGCTATTTTTACCGCTCGCCCTTGCATCTATTCCTATGGCTTTTATAGGTGGCTTAGTTGTTGTTGAAGGTGAAATTTATAAGAAGATTTTAGCGGTGTTGTTATTAGTGCCGATTGCTCGTTTCTTGTTTTTTAAGAGCGAAGAAGTTGTAGCAACGAAGCCGTTTAAGCTTGTTCCTTTATTAATAATTGGCAGCTTCATCGGGCTCTTATCAGGTATGATAGGAATAGGTGGAGGAATAATCTTATCGCCCATACTCCTAATGCAAAAATGGGCTGATCAAAAGCAAACCGCGGCGGTGTGTGCACTGATTATTTTTGTAAATTCGGTAGCAGGCTTGGGGGGCCAGCTAACAAAAGGAGTCTATTTTAGTACTGATATGTATTGGTATGTTATCATTACTTGTGTTGGTGGTTTTTGCGGCGCTTATTTTGGTGCTTTAAAATTCAGACAAACTATATTAAAAAATATTCTGGCTTCCGTTCTAATTGTAGCAGTTTATAAACTATTGTTCACTCATGCTTAATAATACAACACGTGTAAATGTCATCGTCTTCGGGCATTTGTTAGACATAACAAAGTCTGCTAACATTGCTATAGAAAATGTATCAGATACCAATGAACTGGTTCAGCAATTAGAGTTGCTTTATCCTTTTACTAACATGAGGTTTGCAATAGCGGTAGATAAAAAGATAGTGAATGAAAACACTCCTTTAAATGACAACAGTGTAATAGCGCTACTGCCGCCATTTTCCGGGGGATAGAAATATTACATAGTTATAAGAATGATTTGGTTTCAAGCAGTAGTTCTTTATGCATCTCCCGTTGTGTCACTCACTTGTACTGTATCTTTTCATAGCATCTTTTAAGGCCTTATCTCTAATTGTAATCACACACGAGTTGTAAAAATACTTATAGCAAATACACTTGGAAGCAAAGCAACCATACGAAAGATACCAACGGCAAATGCTACTGCCGGAAATAGGTGAAGCAGGCCAGCAAAAGCTATTACAATCTAAAGTATTGGTAGTAGGAGCTGGAGGCTTAGGCTGCCCCGTACTACAATATCTTGCTGCTGCCGGTGTTGGTACTATCGGTATAGTTGATGATGATGTTGTTTCTCTAAGTAATCTTCACAGGCAGGTTATTTTTAGAATGGATGATATTGGTCAATCAAAAGCACTAAGAGCAACAACGAGTCTTCAACAACTGAATCCTTCTATTCAAATCAATCCTTATGATTTTCGCTTAACAAATCAAAACGCTTTAGAGATCATTGCAGAGTACGATATTGTAGTAGATGGAACAGACAACTTCTCATCGCGCTACATGATTAATGATGCCTGCGTACTACTTAATAAGCCTCTTGTTTACGCAGCCATTTCCACGTTTGAAGGACAGGTTGCAATATTTAATGCAGTAAACAAGGCAAATGAAAAACTTACAAATTATCGGGACTTGTTTCCTATCCCACCTACTAATAATGAAGTTTTAAATTGCGCAGAAGCAGGTGTGCTTGGGATGCTTCCCGGAATAATTGGCTGCATGCAGGCTAATGAAGCGATTAAGCTAATTGCAGGCATTGGTGTGCCCTTAATCAACCGCTTACTTACCTATAATGCACTAACAAATAAAGGTTACGAACTAAGCCTGACTGCCTCAGGTGACACGTTAAGCTTAATACCAAAGGATGCAGCAGCTTTTAAGCGAATGAATTACGATTTCAGTTGCACCGTCAACAATGTATTTGAGTTGGATGCAAACACTTTCTCTCCATACTTAACCAATGCCAACGCTACGATAATTGATGTTCGTGAAGAAGGGGAATTGCCCATAATAGAAGGTTTTGATCATCTGCATATTCCGTTATCGCGGCTTGAACAAAATATAGCGAGCCTTAAAGGTGAAACCATTATTACATTCTGCCAGTCAGGAAAACGCAGCAGGCAAGCTGCCCAACTATTGTTCAATACCTTTGCAACAACAAGAAAAATTTATAGTTTAAAAGACGGTATCATTAGCTGGATGAACCAGCAGCAGGAACAATAATTATGTCAGCCAAACAACCAAAGAACGTATTTGTACAAGGACCAATAGAGGCTTCTTTTATTGCCGATAGTATTCAAAAACACAGTAGCCAAACCAACATTGGTGCGCATAGTATTTTTCTTGGCCAGGTTCGTAGCGATTTAATCAAAGCAAGAAAAGTAGCAGCCATAGACTATACGACATACGAAGAAATGGCTCTCGAAGAGATGCATGAGATACGCGAAGCAATTTTTCTAAAATATCAGTTGACTTGTATGCATATATACCACAGCCTGGGTAAAGTTGCAGCAGGAGAAATCTGTTTATTTGTATTCACCTCCTCGAAGCATAGAAAAGCAGCTATAGAAGCATGCGAAGAAACAGTTGAAAGAATAAAAGCAGAACTACCAATTTGGGGTAAAGAATTATTTGAAGACGATAGCTACCAATGGAAAGAAAATAAATAACAATGGTCAACATTACACATAAAGTAAAGAGCCTGCGAGTAGCAATTGCAACAGCACTTCTAAAGGTGTCAAAACAAGAAACGATTGACGCCATTATTAACAAGCAGGTAGCAAAAGGAGATGTTTTCGAATTTTCAAGAGCCGCCGGTTTGCTGGCTGTAAAAAAGACAAGCGATGTAATTCCCGATTGTCATCCTTTGCCCGTTGAGTACACCTCTATCACCCACACTATTGATGGATTAAACATTATTATCAGCGTTGAAGTTCATACAATTTATCGCACAGGAGTTGAAGTTGAAGCAATGCATGGCGCTGCTATCACGGCACTCACCATGTACGATATGCTAAAGCCAATAGATAAAGAAATTGAAATCTCAACGATAAAACTAGAAGCAAAAAAAGGAGGCAAGTCACAGTTTTCTGGCTATCCGGCTGCGACTTTGCGTTGCGCCGTTGTCGTTTGTTCCGATACTGTTGCAGCAGGAACGCATGAGGATCTTGCAGGCAAAGCCGTTATCGAAAAATTAAAAAACCATGGTATCAACACGTCGTCTTACACCATAATTCCCGACGAATTTGTTGTTATACAAAGCAAGGCAAAAGCGCTAGCCGAACAGGCGTACAATCTCATCATCTTCACAGGCGGAACAGGCTTGTCAAAACGAGATGTTACCCCCGATGCCATCGAACCGTTAATCAACAAAAGTATTCCCGGAATAATGCAAGCCGCCCGCAATTATGGGCAGGATCGTACTCCTTACGCCATGTTATCTCGTGGCGTTGCCGGTTTCATCAACAATAGCCTGGTGCTTACTTTGCCCGGCTCAAGCCGCGGCGCTACAGAAACAATCGATGCCGTTTTTCCCTACATCCTCCACGTTTTCCAGGCGGCAGAAGGTTTACGCCACGTCGAGTAGAATTTACGTATTAATAATCTTTTTGGTACCAGCATTTGTATTTCATGGAATCATCGTTGCGTCGCATTTCGTTCATCGGCAAACCTTTTTGCACCTTTTCCAAAGTTTTGCTGAAATAATTCGTGTTGATAATTTACCTCAGGCCCCGTTTTGTTTCTTAAACAGTGTTGGTATAAAAATTTAAGTACCTACGAAAACATTTATTATGGCAAAGTCTTCAAAAACTATTGGAAAAAATGTTGGTGCCGGTGCAGCCAACTCTTTATTAAAAGAATTCTTCGTCGAAGAATTGAAAGATATTTATTACGCGGAAAAGCAGATTGCGAAAACGCTTCCTAAAATGAAAAAGGCAGCTACTTCCGAGGAATTAAAGCAGGCTTTCGAAAGTCACCTGGTAATGACCCAGGAGCAAATTGTGCGCCTCGAGCAAGTGTTCGAACTGATCGGTGAAAAAGCAAAAGGCAAAACGTGTGAAGCTATTGAAGGGATCATTAAAGAAGGCGAAGGCATTATTGCTGATACCGATTCGAAAACCGCCACCCGGGATGTGGGATTAATTTTCGCAGCACAAAAAGTTGAACATTACGAAATAGCTACTTACGGAGGTCTGGCTCAACTTGCCGATACGCTCGGTCTTTCTGAAGCCGCTCAACTTTTGCATACTACATTAGAAGAGGAAAAGCAAACAGACCTTTTACTTACTGGCATTGCAGAAAATCACGTTAACTACGAAGCGTCGGAAGAGAAAGCATAAGATTTTTATAACTTATACTTAAAAGAAGAGCCTGCTAATTAGCGGCTCTTCTTTTAAGTATAAGTTTCATGGGAAATGGCTTGGTTATAAACCAATAATCAAGGTAAAAAGACTTCGGGTATAAGTTTCAATTTTCTTATGTGCTATTTATGTTTTATTAAAGAAACGACAGTGCGTTTATATTAGTACAAGTAAGTAGAAAACTTACAGGTCAATCTCAATAGCGTTTGTTTCAGGGTTAATCGAAATTCTTTTTGGCACACCGTTTAACTTTATAGAAAAGTTGTCGAAATTTATTTCAATAGGTTTCATTACAACGGGAACATTTTTCTCAGGTATAATCATCAATGCTCTTGATTCAGTAACTGGCTCCACATTTTGTACTTCCTTTTTAGGTCTGCCTCTTTTAGAAGGCGTCTTGCCATTCAAAACCTGGTCAGCAGTTAAGCCTGCTTCACGAATTTTTTTATTCAAAGCAAATCTCCTGTCATATACACCTTGCTTTTCAACTTTGTACTTTTTCATCGCCTCTTGTACATCCAATGTAAGAATGTCCTTGTCTCGTTCTGAGAGGTTGTCAAGATCGATCTTGTTGTGCTTTTTTACAATTTTGGTTTTGGCCATGATGGTAGTTTTTGGGGGTTTCTAAAAGCTAAAGATATATAAAACAAGATAGAGGATATTATGAGACGGGGAATTGTTCGATATTGATCTAGGTATTTGTATTTAGTGTAATTAAAAACGTGTTTATTATACCCTGTAAGGTTAAATGTTTAACACATTTCCCGTTCATGAAAATCAAACTTCTGCCTGCTCAATTAACTATTAATTGTACAAGTGAGTGACACAACGATGCTTAATAGTAGCACAAAAGCTAAGTACATAATTTCTTTTAAAAGATTGATGCAGAACAAGAACCTTGCTATGCAGTAGTATGTGTATGTAAATACTTTTTAATGGAGGGAGCAGCATGGGGTAACTATGTAAAACAAGGAGCTTATTGTTTTTTTTTATTACTTTCACGCTAACCACAAATTTCTGTTATGAGAACAAAACTGCTTACCACCTTAGTGGTACTGTGCCTGATTATTCCTGCTTTGGTATTTGGCCAATCAAGACAAATTACGGGCACTGTTAAGAATCAAAATGGCGAGCCTCTTGCTGGCGCAACAATACTTGTAAAAGGTACATCAACAGGTTCTTCTGCCAACGATGCTGGAAGATTTTCAATTAATGTTTTTAGTAATAATGTGGTGCTTGTAATTTCTTCGATTGGTTATGCACTCCAAGAACTGCGAGTGGGTACGGCAAGTGATTATACGATTACCTTAAGCAGTACAGGCCCACTTGATGAAGTGATTGTGACTGCATTAGGTATTAACCGCCGTGAGAAATCAATTGGCTATTCAACACAAGTGGTTAAAGGAGAAAATTTAACCCTGACGAAAGAACAAAATGTGATTGGTTCTTTGGCCGGTAAGGTAGCAGGGGTACAGGTTGTTGGATCTTCGGGGGCCAGCATGGGTGGCACACAGAAGATTAAAATTCGCGGTGTAAACTCTTTAAATGGTAACGACCAGCCTTTAATGGTGGTTGACGGTACGCCTATTTCAAACTCTAATTTTGGCAGCTCTGTTGGTAATGGCCCAGATCTTGGCAATATAGGACAGGATATAAACCCTGACGATATTGAATCTGTATCGGTATTGAAAGGACCGGCTGCATCTGCATTGTACGGACTAAGGGGTCAGTATGGTGTAATATTAATAACAACGAAAAGAGGTAAAAAAGGCCCTAAGAAAGTAGACATTCAGTATAGTTCTGCATTCTCTGTAGAGAAGACTGGCAATTTTATGCCGTTGCAGGACATTTACGGAGTTGGTAATAACCAAACTTTTTTAACTCTTGCCAATGGTGAGAAATATGTAAATGGAAACGATGAAAGCTGGGGACCTAAAATGGATGGAACTCCTGTTAGAATGTATTTCAGCTTCTACCCGCAAGATCCTCAATTTGGACAGTTAACGCCTTTCGTTCCGCAGCCAAACAATGTGAAAGATTACTTTGAATCGGGGTACAACCTCAACAACAATATTTCTGTTGCTGGCGGTAGTGAGAATATGACTTACAGGTTAAGCTATAACAACGGTTACATTAAAGGTGTAATGCCAAATACATCACTGAAGAGAAATAACCTGAGCTTAAACAGTTCGTTAGATCTCTCGAAGAAACTAACTGTGGGAGCTAATATAAACTTTGCTAACAACAGGGCTACTCGTCCATCGCAAGGTTACCAGGGTACAGCTACAGGACAAGTACAGTGGTTTCAGCGTAATATTGATATGAACAGGTTAAAGAACTTCAGGTATTCCGATGGGACAATAATGAATTGGAATGTAAACCCTAATACTACAACAGGTACTATTACTACCAACAAACCAAGTGACTGGAACAACCCTTACTTTGATGCTTATGCAAATAGCAACGATGATAACAGGGATCGTTTATTTGGTGACGTTAATTTGAGTTACACTGTTGTTCCTGGACTTAAACTAAGCGGCTTCCTTCGTTCTGATATGTACACGCAAAACATTTCTCACAAAGAAGCTTTTGGTGGAAGACTTGATGAAGGTTTTTCTACTGCAAAATACCAGGGCAAAGAATACAACTACGAGTTCTTAGGCCAGTACACCAAACAGTTTAACGACTTGTCTTTAAACTTAAACGTTGGTGCTAATAAATTTACACGTAATGTAACAGCTGTTGGAGGTGCCACTGTTGGAGGGCTTGCTAGCCCTGCTTTTTATAGTCTTGGTGCATCTGTAGCACGTCCTAACCTTTTCTCTTCTATTTCTAAGAAAGAAATAAGAAGTGTATATGCATTGGCTTCATTTGGATACAAAGACATTTACTTTCTTGACGCCACTATACGAAACGATGTTTCGTCCGCTTTACCTGTAAACAATAACTCTTATACTTATCCTTCTGTTTCAGGTAGTATTGTATTTAGCGAAATGTTAAAATGGAGACCACTTAGCTATGGCAAAGTAAGAGCTAGTTATGCAATTGCTGGCGGGGATCTTGATCCATATAGGACCGGAACTGGCTTTAATTTAGGTACTCCTTACTCGAGTACTACAAGTACTATTAGTCCACTAACTGTACCTGACAACTTGAACAACCCTAACATTGAACCTTCATTTGGTAAAGCCTTTGAAGCAGGGATTGACCTAAGATTTTTAAAGAACAGGGTAGGGTTAGAGTTCACTTATTATAAGCAAAGAAATGAGAACCAGATAATATCACTGGATGTATCTGGAGCTAGTGGTTATGCTACTACTGTTGTAAATGCAGGTTTAATTGAGAACAAGGGAATTGAATTAGCATTAAATGGTACTCCGGTACAAACAAAGTTTTTCACCTGGAATACCAATATAAACTTTGCCAGGAACAAGAGTATGGTGAGGGAACTTTACCCTGGAATAAATGTGTACCAGCTTGACCAGAATACTTATTCAAATGTTTCCATTTTTTTAAATGCAGCAGTAAACGAGCCTTTCGGAAGCTTAGTTGGAAATGCCTACCTACGCGATCCAAAGAGTGGAAAGATAATGTTAGACGCATCTAATCTTCCTTTGTTTAAATCCAACCATAACTTTGGAAGCGTGCTGCCTAAATACACAGGAGGCTTTTTAAATACCTTTAAGATCTGGAAGATAGATCTAAGAGCAATGATCGATTTCCAGAGTGGCGGACAATTCTTTAGCTGGAGTAAGATGTTAGCTGTTAAATCAGGCCAGGCTGCAGAAACGGCCGCACTAAATGACAAAGGTTTTAATGTAAGAGAGCCGATCGCAAATGGTGGTGGCGTTAGGGTTGAAGGAGTGTCTCCTTCTGGCCAGGATGTAACCGCGTATGTTGATGCACGCTCATACTTTAGAAACACCACCGGCACGAGAATATATGAAGAGTGGCTCTATGATGCTTCGTACGTTAAATTAAGAGAAGTAAGTTTAGGTTATAACTTCGACAACCAGTTATTGACCAAAACACCTTTTAAAGCAGCAAAGCTTTCTTTAATAGCACGCAACCCGCTAATGATTTATCAAAAGGCACCAAAAGGTTTAGACCCTTCTGAATTGTCTTATGGCAGTGGCTCTATCAGCTGGCTAGAAAAGGGAGAATTCCAGACAGTGCGTTCTTACGGTGTGAGTTTAAATCTTTCATTCTAATATTAATAACCATGTTAAAAATAAATAAAACGACCTCAATATTGTTTGCTGTAGCAGCTCTTGCAGGTGGCTGTAAAAAGTTTGATGGCAGCATGAATATAAGTCCCAACCAGGCAACCCAAACCACTGCCACCCAGCTTATAGCTAGTGCGCAACGATCTTTGCCTGATATTAGTTCTTCACCATTTGGCGTCCACTACCCACAGTATCTTTCAAACACCTCGTTTACCGACAACTCAAGGTACACAACCATAAACTTCAATTTTTATGGCTGGTACAATGGGCCGCTTATGGATCTCGAGAGCGTCATTACCTCGCCACCGCTTAATACTAATGAGGGCCCTATAGCCAACCAGGTGGCAGTGGCTAAGATTCTTAAAGCCTATTTCTATTGGTTCATGACCGATCGTTGGGGTGATATTCCATACTCACAAGCTTTGAAAGGGAAAGAAAACTTTACGCCTAAATACGATAAGCAACAGGACATCTACAATAATCTTTTTACTTTATTGGATGAGGCGAATGCTGCTATTGTAACTGGCAATATTAAAAATGACCTCGTTTACGGTGGTGATATGACTAAGTGGAAAAAGCTTGGAAACACTATTCACCAACTAATGGCATTGAGGCTTTCGAAAGTCGACCCTACCAAAGGTGCTCTAGAGTTTAATAAAGCTGTTGCCAACGGGTTGATGACCACGAATACCGACAACTTTGCTTATTTACATTTATCAGATCCTGCAAACGAGAACTACTGGTATAACTCATTTACTCGTTTAGGTAGAAACTGGTTTGCTGTTAGTAAGCCTATAGTTGACTACTTGAGACCGGTCGACGATCCTCGTTTACCTGTTTTTGCTAATAAGAATACTGCTGGTAATTATGTGGGTTTAGACTACGGTTTGCCCGGCTCAACCACTGTTGTTATTAATAACTTTTCTCTTTTAGGTTCAGGTTTACGTTTACAAAATTCTCCTGTTTATTTAGTTACTTATGCACAATCACTTTTTGCAAGAGCTGAGGCTGCAAAACTGGGTTGGATAGCAGGCGGAGATGCGGTAGCTAAAACAAACTACGACCTGGCAGTAACTAATTCGATAGCACAATGGACAGGTAGTACTACGGGTGCAGCCGCTTTATTAGCTAAGCCAGAGATCGCCTATGACCCTGCAAATGCTATCAAGCTGATTGCCACGCAACGGTGGGTACATTTGTTTTTACATGGCTACGAAGGTTGGGCCGAATGGAGAAGAACAGGTTATCCTGTGCTAATTGCAGCGCCG
>JAQBNN010000211.1 GCA_028288505.1 Segetibacter sp.
TATAGACCAGGCTAGAATGAAATAAGTCACAACGATAGAATATAGTCGAACTATGTGCGACTAACGGTAATCAGTTCTTCCCCAACATGAGTAACATCTATTTCATTTCTTAACGCCTGGTCTTTAAATTTTCTTAACGCATTTTTTCTGATGTCGGCATTAGATCAATTGGTCGCATTCGTGGAGCTTTTTTTTCCTTTTTTGTAAGCATAAGCCTAATACTCGCACCTGACAAAAGTTATTTCATAAGGGACATCAGCCGGTTGGGTGCCAAGCGAAGCAAAGGCATGCTGAAACATGCGAAGCAGTTTCAGCAACAAGAGGGTGGAGTCCCGTTGCAATAACAAGCCATTCTGCTTGAGCTTATACTGCTTGCATAGGAGGTATCAAGTGAGGAGTTGAAAGCCATATCAATAAACATTACCAGTAATCGACTTTAGGAGATCTTCTAAAATGTTGTTGGCTCTAACATTTAAAAAGCATGTCCATTAGTAGTAAAGCTTACAATAGCCTTCAGCTGAGCTCAAAAGAATTAGTATTTTACTTTTCAAGTTTGTATAAATAAGAAAGCCCATGACAATCATGGGCTCTCTTATTAAAGTGGACTTAACCTTACCAAACGCTTATTCTTTTTTCTTTAGGTACAAACATTTTGTCTGTAGGTTTTATATTAAAAGCCTGGTACCAGGCATCCATGTTTACTATAGGACCATTTGCACGATGTATACCTGGAGAATGACTATCAGTAAGTATTAACTGCGCCTGTGTTTCAGGTAAAGCATTGCTTCTCCAAACTTGCGCCCAGCTTAGGAAGAAACGTTGGGCCGGGGTAAAGCCATCAATTGGCTTCGCATCTTTAAACTGCTTTGTTTTAGTGAAGGCTTCATAAGCAATACTTAAACCACCAAGGTCAGCAAGGTTTTCACCTAACGTCAGCCTTCCATTTACATGCAGTGTATCAAGAACAGTTAAGTTGTTGTATTGGTTTACAACAAGGTCAGCTCTTGCTTTAAATTTATCAGCATCTTCTTTTGTCCACCAATCTTTCAGGTTTCCATCGGCAGCAAACTGCCGTCCCTGGTCGTCAAAACCGTGAGTCATTTCATGACCAATTACAGCACCAATACCGCCATAGTTTATTGCATCATCTGCACCAAAATCAAAGAATGGAAACTGCAAGATTGCCGCGGGGAAAACAATCTCGTTATTAGACGAATTGTAATAGGCATTAATGGTTGGTGGGGTCATCCCCCATTGCGTACGATCAACAGGCTGGCCCATTCTGGTAACCATATCGTTGTAAGCCCATGTATTTGCACTTAATACATTTGCAACAAAATCATTTTTGCTTATTACTACGCCCTGGTAATCCTTCCACTTATCAGGGTAAGCAATTTTTTTAGTGAAGGCATTCAGCTTTTCAATACCCCGCTTTTTCGTTTCGGCACTCATCCAATCAAGGCGCTTAATCCGCTCTTCAAAAGTAGTGGCAAGGTTACTTACCAGAACCTGCATACGTTGTTTTGCTTCTGGTTTAAAGTATCTTTCAACGTACAACTGGCCCAGCATTTCACCCAGTGTATTATCTATCAATCCAGCCATCCGTTGCCACCTTGGTGTTTGCTCTTTCTGCCCGCTGATTGCCTGGTTGTACTTAAAATTCTCTTGCACAAATGCTGCAGTTAAATAAGGAGCGGCCGATTTTAAAACGTTCCATTTTAGGTAGCTTTTCCAATCTTGTAGCGGCAGTGCGCTTAGTAGAAGATCAGCCGTTTTTATAAAAGCAGGGTTATTGACAAGCACACTGTCGGCACCGTTTACCTTCATTTGAACCAACATATTATTCCAGTTGATGGAAGGTGTTGTGGCTAAAAGATCTTTAACAGCAAACTTATTGTACAACTTGTAAGGGTCACGCATTTCAACCCTGCTGTATTGCATTTTTGCTAAGGCTGTTTCTATACGCATAACAGCGTCTGCATTATAAGTAGCATTTACTGCGTTTTCACCCGACAAATTAAATAGCTGGTACACGTAATTATAATAGGCTTCCCGAATCTTAAAGCTGCGGGGATCATCTTTTAAGTAATAATCCCTGTCAGGTAAAGTGGTACCTCCCTGGCTGATCTGCGGAATGTATTGGTTTACATTCTTCCTGTCTTGCCCTACGGCCATGCCAAATAAGGGGCTGCCAAAACCACGTGTACGAAGCCCTGCAACTTCATTTAAAACCGCTTGCGTGTTCTTTAAATCGTTAATCCTGTCAAGCTCAGCTTTAATTGGCAGGATGCCCCGCGCTTCAATAGCTGCACTATCCATAGCACTGGTATAAAAGTCGCCCACCATCTGGTTGATGCGGTTCTTCCCACTGTTTGCAGCAGCTTCTTCCAACAAAGTCCGAAGCCTTTGCGAACTTTCCTCACGAAGCATATCAAAGCTACCCCAACGCGTTTTACTGCCCGGTACCGGATTATTTCTAAGCCAGGTACCGTTAGCATACATATAAAAATTATCGCCCGGCTTTACCGTTAGGTCCATGTTTGCTTTGTCGATGTACTTAAAGCCAGCCGGTTTGCTTTGCGCAACTGCATGCGTACTTATTCCCGACATAATACATGCAGTAGCCATCATTAAAAATTGTTTCTTCATAGAGCTCATCGTTTAATTTGTAGTGAGGTATAAAATTACGGCCTTTTTTAAGTGCTTTGTAATTTTACCAGCTAAACTGCGCTGCAAGAACTTAGAAAGACCTTTATTGCCGGACGCCGTACTTTTACACAAGATTTACTTCAGCAGTAGTTTTAATATTTACGATGTACCAAAAAAGCCCTCCATTAGATATAGTTAATGATGTATTGGAAGAATGCATTATGGCGTACCCGATTTCGTCGTTTGTAATTAGTTTGTATAAACAATACCGTGAACGGGGCAGTCTTAGTAAAAAGCAATTACAGGGTTTGCATAGTAAGGCTTCTCAAATAAAAGATATAGCTCCCGGTAAGTTGGCAACTCTTGAAGCCATCATTAACAAAATGCAGACGAGAGATAAAACACCGGCATCTGCACCCAAACCTATGTTTGAAAAAGAGGAAAGTACAGGCAAGGACATAGAGGACATTCTTGCGAAATACCCGCAGCATAAAAGAGTGCTTTTTCTTAAGTCGAAGTATGATAATAACGAGGCATTATCGCCGGTTGAACTGAGTGATATAAAGAGGTTTAAGCAAATACTTAAGTAAGTTTTGTGGGCAAATTGGTATAACAATAAAAAAATGATTGGGTGACCAACAGCAGAGCTCTCTTCAACATCGTTGTGTCACTCACTTGTACAATTTGTTTTTTGTTCAGCTAACCCCGATGCGTAGTTTGTGCAGTAAATAAACAGCCGAAGAGTGACAGTTAAATCAACTTAATTACGAAGCCTTATAAATTACGCATCTTAATTCTTAAGCTAACAATTGAAGCATTTGCAACAGTAAATTTGTTATCGTTAAAATTAGGCGCAGCAGCAAATGGAAGTTTGTTTTGAGATGCACCGTAACCTTCGCTCGGTATTCCTAAAAAATTCTTATCCATTTTATTGTTGTTATTAGCATCGTGAAAAACCATTAGAGCATAAGCACCGGGAGCTACATTAGTAAAGGCGGCTGAAGCAGTTTTATTTTTTACGGGTACAATCACACAGGCGTAAGGCTTACCAGTTTCTCCATTAAAAGAGGCTGCGTTGTTGAAAATACAAGCGCGGCAAACTCCTTTGTTGTTTCTTATATTAGTTATGTCTGCTACTACTTTGCTTTGTGCGTTCAGGACGCAAAAACTTATCATTACTACTGTTACCAAAAATCCTCTTTTCATCAATTGTATTTATACAGTTGCAGTTTTGCAAACATCAATCCAGTTTTAAATTTATTTTGTTTACTGCCCCTAAATTTTCTACTAGGTAGATAGTGGCTCACCGATGATCAAGGCTTTGTGTAAAGCTTTTTAGCAAATGCTCAGAAAAAAAATGATGCTATAAAAAACTGGCTTTGAACCGAGCGTGGCAAGGATGACTCATAGTTGTACAACTGCTGACTACAAAAAACATGCACGTTAGTAAACTTGCAGTTATAAAGCTTTGTTTACCTATAACTTTGCCCCCTTGAAAGATTAGAATATGAAAGGTGGCGCAGAAGAAACAGCAGTGGCAACAAAGACAATGGCGGAAGGAACGGTATACCCGATTTTAATAACGATCAGCCTATCGCACTTTTTGAACGATACGCTCCAATCGCTGATCCCTTCGATTTACCCCATGGTGAAGGATACTTATCACTTAAATTTTTCGCAGATCGGGTTAATTACACTTACGTTTCAGCTGGCAGCTTCGCTGCTGCAGCCTTTCGTAGGTTTTTATACTGATAAGAAGCCTCAACCGTTTTCGCTTGCGGTTGGTATGGGCCTTACTTTAATTGGTCTTGTTATGTTGTCGTTGGTACACAGTTATAATATATTACTTGTGTCTGTTGCGTTGATTGGACTCGGCTCTTCTGTGTTTCACCCTGAGGCTAGTAAAGTAGCCTACATGGCGAGTGGCGGAAGAAGGGGGTTGGCGCAATCAATCTTCCAGGTAGGCGGTAATGCGGGAAGCGCTTTGGGGCCTTTGCTCGCGGCTGTTATTATAATTCCATTTGGACAGACAAACATTTTATGGTTTAGTATCCTGGCTTTTGTAGCTATTATTCTGCTGTATAATATTGGCAAATGGTATAGCCAAAATATTCATAGAATTAAAGCCAAGTCGCACATGCAACAAAAGGAAGGGCATGTTCAATTGAGCAAAAAAACAATTACTATCTCGGTGATTATTTTGTTGGTACTAATATTTTCTAAGTTTGTTTACCTGGCCTCCATTTCTAACTACTATACCTTTTACCTTATTGATAAGTTCAATGTTTCGGTACAAAGTTCGCAGGTTTACCTGTTTGTATTTTTAATTGCTGTTGCTGCAGGTACTTTGCTAGGTGGCCCTTTGGGAGATCGCTTTGGCCGTAAGTATATTATCTGGTTTTCTATATTGGGGGCTGCGCCGTTTACCTTGCTGCTACCACATGTTTCTTTATTGTGGACAAGCGTACTTACTGTTTTTATCGGGTTTATACTTGCATCTGCATTCTCTGCTATTTTGGTTTATGCCCAGGAATTAATACCAGGTAAAGTGGGTATGATAGCCGGTTTATTTTTTGGGTTTGCTTTTGGAATTGCAGGAGTTGCGTCAGCATTATTAGGCGTGCTTGCTGATCATACGAGTATTCAGTATGTATTTGAAGTATCAGCTTTTTTACCGCTGATAGGTTTGCTGACTACTTTTTTGCCAGATATTGGTGGTAGCAGAAAAGCGTAAACTTCGGCTGCATTTATGGGGTCAACATTGAAAAGCTTCCTTTTAGTCCTGCCCTGATTGTTCGATGAGCTTTTGACCTCGCCATATTTTCCTGATGAGGATGACTAAAATAACTCCACTTATAACAATCCAGGTATAGAAAAGAAGGTTAGCTAAACTAACGTGTTGATTAATAAAAGCATTGTCTCCTTTTATAGCTGCAATACAAGTAATAGCAAGCCAAATAAGAACGACTGTAATGGTTTTACCTATTCGCTTAAAGTAAAGTATTAATTCAGTATCCACACAGAGTTGATTTGAGTAAATTAAAGGTACACCAAGCATTACGCTATTCGATCAAAAGACTTTTGAAATCGGTACTGTCGCCATTAAAAACATTAAAGTCTACCTTACTTACGATGCCATTTACACGACCTACTTCACTGTGTTGCCAAAAAAGCCAGGGCCGCTTTATACGTGGCTTATCTTTCTCTAAGTAGTGTGCTGCCCATAAAGGATAATTATCAAATTCACCGGCTAAAAATTTACTATAAAAATTTACGTAGGTGTATATGATCGGCTTTACGCCGTAATGCTCCTCAACAATTGTTAACCACTCCCGAACTTCTTTACGCATCTTCTCTGGCTTTGCACCATATAATTGTTCAATATCCAGCACCGGGGGAAGATCGCCGGGCAGAAGATCTACGGTCTTAATAAAGTTCTTTGCCTGGATCTTGCCGCTTTTGGTGGCAATAAAAAAATGGTAAGCGCCACGAGGAACTTTAGCTTTTGCAGCCTTTAGCCAATTGCGCTTAAATTGCCTGTCAACATTACCAAGACCTTCTGTTGCCTTTATAAAACTGAAACCAATCTTAATATTCTTTACCTGCATTTCCTTCACCGATGGCCAATCTATAAAACCCTGGTGGTGACTAATATCAATACCGTGGATCTCGTAGTTCTCAGGAAGATCGATACCAAAAGCAGGATAGCGAACAAACTTAGCACGCTGGATGCGGAACTGCGTATACCAGATATAAGTGATAGCAGCAATGGCACATATAACAACAGGAATAAAAAACCAGCCTATACTTTTCCCTTGCTTTTTCTTTTGTTTTGCCATAGAGTGCAGCAGTGCAAATGAGCAAAGCAAATATAACCGCCAAAATTAAAACGTTGTTGTAATGTGTGTGGAGAGAAAGTAAAAGCTTTATCGTCTTACGAACTATGGTCTGCAACTATTACCCATTTCTTATTCACCTTCTTTACCAGTAACGTAAAACTACCATCGAGATTACCGATAGTTCTTTGCAAATGCCATCTACCAACAATAAAGAAGTAGTCCTTTGACAGTCTATTCATTTGAAGTACCTCCAGCTTAAGTTTGCCCATTGCGGCTGTATCGGGGTAACCTTTTCTATAATTTTCAAGAGTGGTGTGGTAACCATACTTAGGACCATTTTTTCCTATGAACAAAAGACTATCGCTGTTCCAATAACCTTTCATGTAACCTTCGATGGCTCCTTTGTTCCAGGCCTTCGTTTGATCGTTTAGTATTTTGCGTACAGCTTGTTCATCTATGTTTTGTGCACTGGCTGATGTTGTTAAGATAAATGCACAGGTTATAAGTGTTATACACTTTGATAAAGTATTCTTCATAATTGTAATCTTGTAATTAAGAGATGTTGAACCGCTTCAACTCTTTAAAAGTACATAGTTTAATAATTGAAAGGCTAACTGTTGGAGTAGAGATTTAAAAAAGTATAGCCTGCAGTTAAATAAAGTTATGCAAGTACAAGTGAGTGACACAACGATGTTGAAAGCTCTACTTAGCTTGTACAAAAAAGAGATCCATCTAGTTCTTGAGGTATGCTAGGTAATAAGGAGACCTTTTGAAATAAAAATTATTTTAGCAGTATGGATTATATAGAGCACCTGAAGAAGGATAAGAAACTTGCACGTATTATTACCGAGCCTTTACCTGCTTTGAAGATGCATAAGAACATCCCCTTAAGGTTGATGGCAGCGATCATGGGTCAGCAACTAAATACTAAAGTTGCAAAGATTATTTACAAGCGATTGCTTGAGCTTTACGATGGCAAAGAGCCTACTCCTAAGCAAGTGCTCGAAACTCCTTTTGACACTTTGCGAGGCATTGGATTGAGCAATGCAAAAACAACTTATGTACATAATGTGGCAGCCTTTTGTATTGAACATAAGATTACAGATAAAAAATTATTAGCACTATCGAATGAGGAGATTATCGACCTGCTTACACAAATAAAAGGCGTGGGTAAGTGGACCGTTGAAATGTTGCTGATGTTCTCATTAGGTAGGGAAGATGTATTTAGTATAGATGACTTTGGCATACAAACAGCTATGGTGAATTTGTACAAACTTGATGTAAATAATAAAAAAGAAATGAAGCAAAAGATGCTTGACATCTCGAAGAAATGGAGCCCATGGCGAACCTATGCCTGTTTATATGTATGGCAGTGGAAGGACCAGTAAGATTATCGATGGGTTTATTGTTGTGAACAAAGAGTAGAAGTTTTTGTAGCAAGCATTTGTAATACTCTTCATCATCGTTGTGTCACTCACTTGTACTCACGGTTTTCTAATCGCCGATATTGCACATGAAACACATCCTTTGTTTAAGTAGTTTGTAAGGTCTGAAATAGTTTCAATGCCTAGGTCTTTCGCTTGTTGTTTGCGCATCATTAATGCATAAGCATTATTAAAGCCGATGGGCTGAAGCCATGTA
>JAQBNN010000102.1 GCA_028288505.1 Segetibacter sp.
CCGCAGTTTTTATATTTTACTATTGTTTATTATTTTATAAATATCTGTTCTCCTGTCCTTCAAGTTCCTAACTGCACCAAAACTGTGCAGTTCTTTTAGCAGGTCTACGTCTACGTCGGCAATTAAAGTTGTTTCGGTATTAGGCGTTGCCTCTGCTTTAATCCCGTTGGTTGGGAATGAGAAATCTGAAGGCGTGAATACCGCAGACTGGGCATACTGGATATCCATGTTGTGTACCTTTGGCAGGTTGCCTACGCTGCCGGCTATGGCAACATAACATTCGTTTTCTATTGCCCGGGCCTGTGCACAACTGCGCACACGTGTGTACCCGTTTTGCGTATCTGTCATAAAGGGTACAAAAAGAATTTGCATGCCCTGCTCAGCCAATAATCGCGGAAGTTCAGGAAACTCAACATCGTAACAAATCAGGATTCCGATTTTACCACAATCGGTGTCGTAAGTGGTAATAGAATCGCCACCCGCCATTCCCCATGCACTTTTCTCGGCAGGAGTTAAGTGAATTTTCTGGTACATCTCATAAGATCCGTCCCTACGGCAAAGGAAGCCGACGTTTTGTAGTATGCCGTTGTCTAAAAAAGGCATGCTTCCGGTGATGATATTGATGTTGTAACTGATTGCGTACTCAATAAATTTATCGCGAAGAGGGATGGTTGATTTAGCTATTTCACGCATCGCTTCTGCTCCGCTCAAATGATTATAAGCAGTCATTAACGGTGCGTTGAATAACTCGGGAAACAAGATGAAGTCACTTTGATAGTCGCTTACCACGTCTACGAAAAACTCGATCTGCTCGCACAGAGAATCCAGGTCAGGAAATGGGCGCATTTGCCATTGTACCAACCCTAGTCTTATAATAGATTTCTTTGAGTTGATATGGGCAGCTTCTTCATTATAATAGATATTATTCCACTCCAACAACGAAGCGTACTCCAAAGATTCTGTATCGCCGGGCAGGTATCCCTTTAAAATTTTTCGTACGTGAAAATCGTTAGCTAACTGGAATGATAGGGTAGGGTCATGTATCTCTTTTCCCTTAACCCTGTCCAAGTATTGTTTAGGTGTAAGCCTATCTGCGTAGTTTTTATATTGCGGAATGCGGCCACCTGCAATTATCGCTCTTAGGTTAAGCCTTTCACATATTTCCTTCCTGGCATCATACAGTCTTCTTCCAATGCGCATTCCACGAAAATCGGGATGCACAAAAAAGTCGATACCATACAGTACATCTCCTTTAGGGTTATGCGTAGAAAAGGTGTAGTTGCCGGTTATTTGCCCATAAGTGTGGTTGTCACCAAATTTTTCATAATCAACAATAAGTGACAGTGCGCATCCAGCAATAGAGCCATTAACCAGCAAACAAATCTGCCCTTCAGGAAATATTTCCACCAGTTTACTTATGTGTGCCTCTCCCCAATAAGAAGCCCCTTCCCAATCAGAATAAGCCTCTACCATCGAGTTTTTTAAACCTATATAATCATCCTTTGTAAGCGTTCGTAATTCGATCTTCAGATCTTCGTTCTTTGTTTCCATTTGGGTGCAATTTACTTCTGCTTTTTTATAATTTCCAAAGGCAGCTAGAGGCCGGGGTCACTTTAGCTTTTTATGTACTCGTAAAAACAAATGCCGCAATCTGTTGCGGCATTTTGCGGTTCATTAATTACATCCTTTTCTCCATTACTCGTTTCCGCTACCGTTTGATATTGTTTTGCTTCCCCCTTTGCCTGAACTTCCTGAAGCACTTTGCCCGTTGTCGTCTCTGCTATGTTTTATAGCGCTTGCACTACCCTTCTTTTGCATGGAAGGCATCGTCGTACTTTTCTTTTTTTGGGCAATTCCTGAACTGCCATTGCTCTTATTTCCCTGGTTTGGCATAATTAAAGTTTTAGAAAATATGGAAAGAAAAGATGATGCCATAATAGTTGTGGAATCGTCAAAACGGGTAGAACTCATATTTATTCATTACAAAAAAATCAAGGGAATATAAAGAATGATACAAGGTGCAGTAACTCCGGTTAATCATCGTTGCGTCGCATTTCGTTCATCGGCATATCTTTATTGTAGCTTCTAATAAACTAGTATTAAAGAGGAGATAACCAGCAAATTAATAAATTGTATGATTGACAAGTTTTTTTGGAATTGCAACTGAAAAGTATAGCATTAAAAAGCTGTATACTTTGTCGTAGTTACACCCCTCTAATGTCTTATTACGCTCCGTAACTCCATCATGAATAACAACATTTTTCCCTGCCTCTGGTTCGACGGTAATGCTAAAGAAGCTGCCAACTTCTATTGCACCGTTTTCAGCAATTCAAAAATGACAACCGATACGCCGATGGTGGTGCAGTTTGAGATCGAAGGCAAAAAGGTGATGGGCTTAAATGGCGGGCCTATGTTCACCATTAACCCTTCCATTTCGTTGTTTGTTCACTGCGCAACAAATGAAGAAATAGAAACCATCTATACAAAACTTTTCGAAGGCGGAAAGGCTATGATGCTTTTAGGTGCTTATCCATGGAGTGAAAAGTATGCATGGGTGGTAGATAAATTTGGGATGACATGGCGGCTAATACTTGGGCAACTACCTGAAGGTGGACAAAAGATCATTTCTTCTTTCTTGTTTGTAGGCGAACAGTATGGTAAAGCCCACGATGCAATTAAACATTACACTTCAATTTTCCCAGCCAGTACAATTTATAACGTAGAAACTTATAAAGCAGGTGAAGGGCAACCAGAAGGCACTTTAAAATTTGGACACTTCGCTTTAAATAATGAAATATTTGCAGCAATGGACGGCCCAGGGCAGCATGACTTCAAATTCAGCGAAGGCGTTTCTCTAACCGTAGAATGCGACACACAGGAAGAGATTGACAACTATTGGACGAAGCTTACTGAAGGTGGTGAAGAATCCAGGTGCGGTTGGCTAAAAGATAGGTTTGGCGTGTCATGGCAAATAGTACCGAAAGTGTTAGGCAGCCTTATGGCTGAGCCTGCAAAAGCACAAAGAGTTATGGTAGAAGTAATGAAAATGAAAAAGCTTGATATAGAGACTTTAGCAAACGCCTAATTATAAAGGGTTCAAGCTGAGATAACACGCGTTGAATAGAGATTTGCCGATAAACGAAATGCGACGCAACGATGACTAATCGGAGTTCCATCGCCCTGTACCATAATTTAAAAAATCAAACGTCAAGCAAAGACGTATAGATGTAAAGAATATCTTTGACCCTCCACCTGAAAGGAACGATAACTATGAGGCACCTAACGATTTTACTTATCCTAAACGTTTTACTACTTAACCAACCTATAGCACAAGTACGGGTAGTTACCGAACTGACTGATGATTGGAAGTTTAGCAAGGGCAAAAATGACGGTGCTTTCGAGGTTGATTTTAATGATAAAAGTTGGCAGAAAGTTTCTGTTCCACACGATTGGGCTATATACGGTCCGTTTGATAAAGAGGTGGATAAACAGGTAGTTGCGATCACGCAAAATGGTGAGAAAGTAGCTTCTGAAAAAACCGGCCGGACAGGAGCCTTGCCATATATAGGAGAAGGATGGTACCGTAAAGATTTTACCCTTCCTGCCATGAAGCACGGGCAAAAGGCTATCATACTTTTTGAAGGTGCGATGAGTGAGCCTCGAGTTTATTTGAACGGGCAAAAAGTGGGAGAGTGGAATTACGGGTACAATTTCTTCTATTTTGATATTACCAATCGGGTACTACTTGGTAAGAATAATACGCTTGCAGTTCAGCTAAATAATGTAGAACAGTCGTCACGCTGGTACCCCGGCGCAGGGTTGTATCGCAAGGTTAGCATTATTGTAAAAAACCAGGAGAGTATTGATCAATGGGGCACATACATTACCACGCCACTTATTACTCCAGAATTGGCGAAAGTCAACATCAAAACAAAAGTATCGGCTAAAGGTGCCCGGCTCGTAACAAGGATATTAGATGCGAATGGAAATCAGGTCTCTGCTGATTCAACTCACAAGCTTTTCGGTAAAGAGTTCGAGCAGAACATAATGGTCCTGCAACCAAAACTATGGAGTCCTGAAACGCCGTACCTCTATAAAGCTGTGTCGAGATTATATGTAGGTGATGTACTAAAAGACGAAGTCACCACTCGCTTTGGAATAAGGGAAATAAGTTACCAGCCCAACACAGGATTTAGTCTTAATGGTAAAACCCGCAAGTTTAAAGGCGTTTGTCTTCACCACGATCTTGGACCATTAGGTACCGCTATTAATACAGCTGCTTTGCGCAGGCAGTTACGCATTTTAAAAGACATGGGTTGCGATGCCATTCGCAGTTCGCACAATATGCCATCGATCGAGCAACTGGAGTTGTGCGATGAAATGGGCTTTATGTTTTTAGCAGAAAGCTTTGATGAGTGGGCAAGGCCTAAGGTAAAGAATGGCTACAGCCGATTCTTTGAAAAGGACGCTGAAAAAGACGTTGTGAACCTGGTGCACGCAACACGCAATCATCCTAGTATTATTATGTGGAGCTCGGGCAACGAGGTGCCTGACCAATGGGGTGCTGAGGGAGTAAAAAGAGCTAAGTGGCTACAAGAAATATTTCATCGCGAGGACCCAACCCGACCGGTAACAGTTGGTATGGACCAGGTGAAAGCAACTATGGCATCAGGCTTTGGTGCCGTTTTGGACGTGCCTGGTTTAAACTACCGTACGCATTTATATGACGAGGCCTATAAAGCTTTTCCGCAAGGATTTCTTTTGGGGTCGGAGACGGCGTCAACTGTAAGTTCCCGGGGAGTATATAAGTTCCCGGTGGTAAAGGCAATTGAAAAGCAATACGACGATCACCAGTGCTCCTCTTACGATCTTGAGTATTGTAGCTGGTCTAACCTGCCGGAAGAGGACTTTAAGTTGCAGGATGATAAACCATGGGTAATAGGAGAGTTTGTGTGGACTGGCTTCGACTACCTTGGCGAACCAACTCCCTACGATAACAAGTGGCCATCACGCAGTTCTTATTTCGGCATAAACGATTTGGCAGGATTAGCAAAAGACCGTTACTACTTATACCGTAGCAGGTGGAATACTACCGACCAAACGTTGCACATATTACCCCACTGGAACTGGGAAGGCAGGGAAGGACAAACAACGCCGGTGTTTGCATACACCAGCTACGACAGTGCCGAGTTGTTTATAAATGGCAAGAGTATGGGTATACAAAAAAAGCACAACGGAACCGCACAAAACCGGTATCGCTTAATGTGGATGGATGTAAAATATGAACCCGGAACAGTAAAGGTTGTAGCCTTTGGTAAAGATGGCAAGCCTGCAGCAGAAAAAGTAATGGTGACAGCCGGAAGGCCTTATAAGATCATGCTCGAACCCGATAGAACTACCATAAATGCTAATGGTAAAGACCTTTCGTTTGTGACCATATCGATTGTTGACAAAAACGGAAACCTTTGCCCGAATGCTGCAGAGCAGTTAAATTTCGCCGTGAAGGGGAATGGAAAATACCGTGCAGCTTGCAATGGCGATGCTACTTCTCTCGAACTATTTCACTTGCCAACCATGAAGACCTTCAGCGGTAAGTTAGTTGTCCTGGTTCAATCTACCAACGAGGCCGGCAACATTGAATTATCAGTAACCGGTAAATCGTTAAAAGCAGGTAAGGTAATGCTGAATTCTAAAGCAGGTTTACAGTAAGCTTTCATACAAGCTCACCGGAAATAAAAGAAGAGTGCTTTTGTTACAAGCTAAAGTAACTCCGATTGATCATCATTGCGTCGAATTACGTTGATCTGCAGAATAAGGATTTGGCTTTTTTGTTGTGCTTTTAAGATTACTGCCGAACATTGAGAGTATCAATTTTAAAGAGATAAAAGGAAGTATCGAAACGGTAAAGAGCTAGCTGCAGTTATTCAATAATTCGCATTATCATTCAACATTTATCATTATCATCCTCATTCCCCCATGCAGTTATCACCAGGCTTCTGGCTCCCCCGTGATTGCGATGTTCGCACAAGTAGATGCCTTGCCATGTACCCAATGCTAATCTTCCATTAGTGATTGGAATTGTTACAGAACTGCCGAGCAAGGAAGCTTTCAGGTGTGCAGGCATGTCGTCGGCACCTTCATAATCGTGTTCGTAATCCGGATCATTTTCTTTTACTGTTTTACTAAAAAACATTTCGAAATCCTTTCTAACCGTTGGGTCGGCATTTTCATTAATGGTAAGAGACGCAGAAGTATGCTGAATGAACACCTGGCAAATGCCTGCTTTTATTTCAGCCATTTGTGGCACTGCCCTCACCACTTCATCCGTGATCAGATGAAAGCCTCTTCTCCTGGCTGTAAGCCTGACCATTTGTTGAAATATTTTCATATATTCCTATATTCTTTTTTGCCGTCGCAGCTAATAAATGTTGCAAAACTAGATCCTTGGCGAAGAGTAGCACGATGTGTTTTTAGAAAAGTTATTACACTATAAGTAGCCGGCAGATTGCACCACGTAAGTAAACGGGTGCTGCCTGGAACATGGACGAAAAAAATAGAGCATATGCTGTATTATTTGATCGAGAATAAATGACGAATATTACTTACGATTGACTCCTAACGGTGCCAAGAGATATATAAGTACAAGTGAGTGACACAACGATGGCGAATACAGGTTCGATTGCCGGCGCACAATATTTTCTTCATATTTTCTTCATTGCTAAAACTAACATATGAAATACATTTTTACTACCCTCAGTTTTTTCTTTTCTTATTTTTTACACGCACAGGATGTCAACCTTGTTTGGGCAAAGAATATGGGCAGTACAACGGCTGATAATGGTTTGTCAGTTGCAGTAGATGCTTCGGGTAATGTATTTACAACCGGGTACTTTACGGGTACCACAGATTTTGACCCGGGAGCTGGCACCACTAATCTTACATCATCAGGAGAAGGAGATGGATTTATAAGCAAGTTAAATGCCTCGGGCAATTTTGTATGGGCTATAAGGTTTGGCAGTAACGAAGATGATCGCGGGCAATCTATAACCGTGGATGCTTCAGGAAATGTATACCTGACGGGTTATTTTAGTGGCACGGTTGATTTTGACCCGGGAGCTGGCGTTACTAATTTATCAACTTCCTCAGGCTATGAGATTTTCGTTCTAAAACTAGACGGCGCCGGTAATTTAACCTGGGCTAAAAAAATGGGCGACGACTTTGGTTATGATTATGGACGGGGTATAGCAGTGGATGGTTCTGGTAATGTATACACTACAGGTCAATTCAACGGGCCTGAGGCAGACTTCAACCCGGGAGCTGCCACATTTAATCTCGCATCTAATAACGGTAGTGATGATGTTTTTGTAAGTAAGCTTGATGCTACAGGCAATTTTGTATGGGCAGTAGCTTTTGGTTCTCCTGATTTCGACCGCGGTACTTCTATTGGCGTAGACGCTTCAGGTAATGTATATACAACAGGCTTCTTTAGTACTACTGCAGATTTTGACCCCGGTGCAGGTACAAGTAATTTAACTTCTGCGGGTTCTTCAGATGTATTTATAAGCAAGTTAAGCAGTGCAGGTACTTTTGTTTGGGCCAGGAGAATGGGAGGTACCGGTGGCGATGTTAGCAACGACCTGGCACTTGATGCTTCCGGTAATGTGCATACCACAGGCTATTTTTTAGGTACTGTAGATTTTGATCCAAATGCTGGTACGGCTAACCTAACAGCAGCAGGTAACGCAGATATTTTTGTTAGTAAATTAGACGCAGCAGGCAACTATGTATGGGCAAAGAATTTGGGTGGTACTTCTTTCGACAATGGTAATTCAATAGCACTTGATGGTTCCGGTAATGTGTATACCACAGGTGGTTTTAGTGGTACCGCAGATTTTGATCCCGGAGCTGGTACAACTAGCCTTACATCAGCTGGTAGTGCTGATATTTTTATTAGCAAGCTGACTGCAGCCGGCAATTTTGTTACTGCCGTGAGGATGGGTGGCACCAGTTCTGAAGGAGGAAATCAAATAATAGTAGATGCTTCCTCTAATATTTACATTACTGGCGATTTACAGGGCACAGCAGATTTTGATCCCAACGCTGGTGTGGTTAATGTTACGTCTAATGGCGAAATCGATATCCATGTAGCGAAGTTTAGCCAGTCTTCGGCATTACCTGTTTTTCTTACTAGCTTAAAGGCATACGAGAAAAATCTGGGAGTACAAATTGATTGGGTCTCGCAGCAGGAATATAACACTCATAGCTATGAAGTAGAAAGATCGAAGAGCGCACAACAGTTTTTTATACTGGGGACTGTACAGGCAAAAGGGAATACCAGTGTCACGAACTATACGCTATCAGATCGTAACCCTTTTGCCGGTGTAAATTTTTACAGGCTAAAGATAATTGATAGAGGAGGCAGTGAAACTTATAGCACGGTGCTAAAAGTACACGTAGGAAACGTGGCAAGACAAATAACGGTTTATCCAAATCCTGTGCAGGGGAATAGAATTGTTTTACAGTTGAATAAGCTGGAGAAAGGAGACTACCATATCACGCTAACTGATAAATTGGGCCGCCAGTTAATGAGCAAGATGATAAGACACTTGGGCGGCTCAGCAACTGAAACAATAGAGCCTGCAAAAGCTTTGGCACCAGGCGTTTATCAACTTCTGATTAAGGGGGACGACGTGAACATTATAAAGCAGGTGATAAAGAACTAGGGGCGGTATTACCGTCTTGATTTGATTGGCTTGTTATGCTTATTGTCGCCATGCTGTCTAAAGACAATAGAATGTTCAAGGACGGCAAGGTAGAGGGAAGCCTTATCGAGGTCGGTGTCGTTCTAATATCTTAAGGGCTTTAAGCAATTTTGGTTCAAGCTGAAGTAACCCCGGCCGAACATCGTTGCGTCGCACTCTTGTACTTTTAGTACTTCATTTAAGGGCACAAACAAGACAGGTACCTAATAGGTACAAAATCATTTATTAATGCAATCAAAAAAAAATAGAAACATGAGAACACTATTAATCTTCCTGCTAGCTTGTTGCTGCACTTCAATTTTTGCCAATCCAGAGCCGCCAAGTGAAAAGTTGTTCAGGCAAATGATTGTGAACAGGCCTAACCACCTTAGCCAGCCTGGTGCCAAGCGTACTGTAACCATCCACGAGTTACAGGTTTCAAAACCTACCAATTGGACAATGGAGTTCGGAAACAACCCGGCAGCGGATAAGAATACAAAAGTTTATAAAGTAATATGTCGTTTTACTATAGTTACGGAAAACTACAATACAGTAACGGCACAAAAATATTCCGTTGATACAAAGGAATACAAGAGGGCTTATAATTTCTACATCGATAGATCCAATAAATGGGTGTGTATGGCCTTAGGTCTTACAAAAGATTTGTATTAGAGGATGGCAGCTAAACCATGTTTTACCCCCCAAGGCATAAAAGTGGACAAGCCTTGAAAAATAGGACGCATTTCGACACTTATACAAGTGTAAATTGCATCTCTAAATTATAAAAATGGACGGGACAATAAGAGCAGATATCAAACCAGGTATACTCGTAAATATTATTCTTAAAAAGGATCAACGCAGTGGAGCACTTACCGAAGGAGTTGTAAAAGATATACTAACCAGTGCACCTAAACATCACCGTGGTATAAAAGTGCGACTCGAAGACGGCCAGATAGGACGTGTGCAGGAAATCCTTGAAGATTAAGCAAGCGGACTATTCTTGGACGCTTATAACTACTCTTACTATAAGGTTTCAATAGGGTAAACATTTGTGCTTTCATCAACGTCGTTGTGTCACTCACTTGTACTGCATATTAGTAGCGACATTTGCTTTACTCATAAGGTTGTTCATTCTTCCATACAATTGTTGATATACAAGCTGCTATAAAACAGTTGCATCTTCTTTGCCTGGCTCTTGCCCTTTGTCTTCTTTCTTTTCCTGTTCAATAGCAGGAATAGTTTCAGAATAAATTAAACCAATTTTAGCAGCGTGCTCAGCTGCTTCAACAGTGTTGTCTACTATAATCATTTCTACTTGTTGTTCCCTTAAAGATTCTGAAATATCAATAGCAATCTTTTCCCTGTCGGGCAATTGTACATCGCGGATATAGATTGACAGTATACGATTAGGAAATTGCTTCACTACTTCATGGTAAATCTTTGGATCTTCCTGGCCGCTATCGCCTATTAACACAAACTGCAAATTTGGGTACGCCTCCAGGATCTGTTTTATCTCTTTAAACTTATGACCCATATGCCCACCACGAAGAGCAGCGCTACCGCCGAAACCAATGTCACGAAGCAGGAGAGGACCTGCAGGAATGCTATTAAGGTCAAGGAAATCTTTTAAAAGATCGTACATGTTCCATGGGCTGCTGCTCACATAAAAGAAAGGGTTGTTGCGCTTGCCATTACGACCCAGTTGCAGTGCTTTGTAAAATTCTGCTACACCTGCAAACGGCAATCTTGTTCTTGCGTTGTTTAGTAAAACGGTTCTGCCCATTGCAAGCATGTTAGTAGCAGAAGTATTAATGATCGTATCATCAATATCACTGATGATACCATACTCCGCATCAGGCGGCGGTATCATTACTTCTGCATTTGCTTCCACACTACCATCAAATGGAATAGGAGCATTTGTTAGTTGCAATGGTATATGATGCCACAACTTTTCATTGACAATTGGCGTAATAGGATTTAGATCGAGTACAAAATAGCCTTCTTCGTCCGTGGTTGTTTTATGTTCTTCACCTGGCAGTGTTACTTTCAATTCAGCGCCTGCTACTTCATCGCTTTCAAAGCGTTTGTACATGTTAAGCAGGTTGTTTAAAATTGTATCCTTATCGCCGGCGCTTGTTATTTTTTTATCTTCCAGCACACGACCTTTTACATATACACGTGTTGCTGTACCATAGGTACGATAAGGCACTATTTGAATAGGATCATGAAGTCCTAGCTTGTTGCTAAGGTTAGAACTTAACTTGTCCCAGTTTTCTTCTATCGCTGATGCAGATTTAATAAAGAGTTCTTTCCAATTAGCCATGGAGTGGTATTAAAGAATTTGATGCAGAAGCTGTAAAGCAATTTTCAAAACAAAGCTTACTGCTCACTAATTTTAAAGTGATGCCTTTATAAAATCTGAATAAGTAGAAACTAATAAAAGCCTCATACTTATTCTGCCAATGAACGTAATGCGACGCAACGATGATGAATCGGAGTTACTTCGGCTGGTAACAAAAAAAACTATTACTTTCCTAGGCGGTACAATCGTCCTTCATCGGTTATAGCATATAAGGCGCCGTCTTTTCCCACGGTTATGTCCCTGAAGCGTTGGCCTTCGTTTGCAAGCAGGCGTTCTTCGCCGGTAACCTTATTGTTTTTAATAACAAGGCGTGCAATGTGTTGACTGTTGAGGCCTGTCATAAACAAGTTATTCTTCCACTCAGCAATGTTATTGCTACTGCAGAAAGTCATACCACTCGGCGAGAGAACAGGATCCCAATAATATACTGGTTGTTCCATGCCTGCTTGTTGTGTTATGCCGGCTCCTACCTTTTGCCCGCTGTATTCGAGCCCGTAACCAATAGTAGGCCAGCCATAATTAAGGCCGGGTTGAATCCTGTTTAATTCATCTCCACCCTGTGGCCCCATTTCACTCTCCCAAAGATCGCCTGTCTCGGGATGGAAGGCTAACCCCTGCACGTTGCGGTGACCATAAGAATATAGCTCTGGCCTTGCCCCCGACTGACCCATGAAAGGATTGCCGGTTGCTGGTTGTCCATCTTTTGTAATTCGCACAATCTTACCCAAGGCAGAATTAAGGTGTTGTGCCTGTGGACGAGTCTCAAGGTCTGAACGTTCTCCGGTACTTACTATAAGGTTTCCTGACTTATCAACCAGTATGCGGCCTCCGTAGTGCATGGTATTTGGAAAGGCCGGTGTAGCACGATAGATGATACTTGCATTTTCTATTCGCTTTTCATCGGCCGATAATGATCCTTTTGCAACAGCCGTAAGATTACCTGCCGAAGTACTTTCTGAAAATACCCAGTACACCATCCTGTTCGTTGCGAATTGAGGATCGATAGTGACGCCAAGTAACCCGCCCTGGCCACCTGAATTAACCGGTGGAATACCGGTAATTGCTGCGCTTAGTTGTCCTGTTGTTGTAGCGATGCGCATGGTGCCTTCCTTTTGAGTTATCAGGAAGCGGCCGTCAGGTAGGGTAGTAATACCCCATGGCCGTTTTAAATCTTTACTAAGTACTTTCCCTTCGTAAGGTGTGGTTGTTTTTACACTGCCAATGCGCGTTTGCCCGGGGAACGCCGGCTTATAGTTTGAGTTGGGCGACCTTGTTTCTACCGGCGCACCGGTAGTGTCTGTGGCGGAAGGGTCTATAACGCTGTTGGTTGTAGGTGTGCTACAGTCGGCGAATAAGAAAGTGAGCACCAGGAGGGCAGCTTCTTTTATGAACATTATTGTATGATTTTTAATTTGAAGGATGACAGCTAAAATGCAGGAAAAACTATACCAACACTTTTAGGTACTAAGTTAAGATTAATGGTACAGGCTGAGGTAACTCCGGTTAATCATCGTTGCGTCGCATTTCGTTCGTCGGCATATCATCAATGAGGCTTTTGACATAACTCTTTTAAAGGCCACAATACGGTAACACAATCAACCTTAACCTACCAAAAACCAAAAATTGAATAATTTGCTATCTTGTAAACCTTATGATGAACTACTTTTTACAGTCTTCGTCGCAATTTGATTGGGTAAAAATATTGATGGGTGAAGAGGATTGGACTTTCTTACTCGAAACAGTTTTTCGCACCTTTATCATGTTTTGTGTAATACTAACCAGCCTAACCCTGTTAGGTAAGCGAGGCGTTAAACAACTTTCAGTATTCGAACTTGTAGTCATTATAGGTTTAGGATCTGCAGCGGGTGATCCCATGTTTTATAAAGACGTAGGTATATTACCTGCGCTGATTGTATTTACGATGATTATTGGTCTATATACCTTTGTTACCAAGATGGTTGGCAAGTATAAACCATTCGAAAAGTTATTGGAAGGCAAATCTATTTGCCTGATAAAGGAAGGCGTTTTCTCCATTGATAATTTCAAGAAAGAAGTTTTAGCGCAAGACGAATTTTTTGCTGAATTGCGAATAAAAGGAATCTCCCAACTCGGCCAGGTAGAAGAAGCTATAGAAGAAGTTTCAGGCGAGATAAGTATATTTTATTTCCCTGATGAGAAGGTGCAGTATGGCTTACCTATAATGCCGAACTCATTAGAGACAAAACGAACAGATATACCCGACTCTAATTATTATTCCTGCGTATTCTGCGGGTACACGGAAAAGCTGGCGCCTGCAAAAGAACACAAATGTCCTACCTGCCAAAAAAAGGAATGGGTGAAAGCGAGTAACAGGAAGCGGGTAGTATAGATTAAGTGGTTACGACTACCTGTTTATGGTATTAATTTAAACACTTATAAAAAACACTGGCTATATACAGAGCTCTTATGCAGCAAACACACATTCTATTTTCTGTACTTCTTGTATCCCACATTTAGTGAAGTTGATAGAGATATGCTTTTTACTTTAAGCAGTTTCTCTTCGCTAATATTTGCTGAAACCAGCACTGCCGTACAAGTGAGTGACACAACGATGTTTAATAGTAGCACAAAGGCTAAGGACATAAACTAACCTGCGGCATCAATAGGTTATTGAAACAGGATAAGAAATATTAGGTCTTCCAACTGCGCCCTTATTCATCTGCCAGTTCAATCCAAACAGGGGCGTGGTCACTTGTCTTTTCCCAGCCGCGTACATTACGATTAACGCCGGCAGCAATAAGCCTCTTGTCAAGATGTGGGCTAAGGAGGAAATGATCTATGCGCAGACCGGCATCGCGACTATAAGCATTGCGGAAGTAATCCCAGAAAGTATAGATCTTTTCATCAGGGTAAAGTTTGCGTATGGCATCGGTCCATCCCTGGTCTACGAGCGTTTTGAAAGCCTGTCGAACCTCTGGCCTGAACAAGGCGTCGTCACCCCAGCGCTCTGGTTTGTAAACATCTATTTCCGTAGGCATTACATTGTAATCTCCCGTTAATACAACCGGCTTACCGGAAGCAAACAGCTCAGCAGCATGAGCAGTTAATCGCTCGAACCATCGCAACTTATAATCGAACTTTGGGCCGGGAGCAGGATTGCCGTTTGGTAAGTAAAGGCAGCAAATAAGTATACCATTTACAGTTGCTTCAATATACCTGCTTTGGTCATCCTCGGCTTCGCCGGGCAACCCTCTTCGTACCTCAACAGGTTGCTCGTTGCGTGCTAAGATCGCCACACCATTCCAGCTTTTTTGTCCATGCCAGATAGCATGATATCCTGCATCCTGTATTGCTTTCTCAGGGAACTTTTCCTGCGGTGCTTTTAGCTCTTGCAAGCAAACGACATCGGGCGTGCTTTCCTGCAGCCATTGAAGAAGAACAGGTAGGCGGCCGTTTACGCCATTAACATTGTAGGTCGCAATTTTCATAATAGAATGATCTGGTTGGTTCGCAAGTTCGATATAAAAATTAAGCCTTGATGGATTGACGCCTCTTTAGTACCACTGCAAGCAAAATTCTGTTGCTAATTGTTATTTATCAGCTTTCTTAAAAAGTTGGATAGTGTTAATACAATTATTTTTGCTCGAGAAACTAAAAAAATTTGATGGATATGAATACAGGAAAGCCTTATGTTATTTGCCACATGTTAGGGTCCGTAGATGGCCGCATTAAGCAAGATATTTGGGGGTTTAAAGATCACCACAAGTATTTTGAGGAAACAGCTGAAAAGATAGAAGCAGATGCGTGGTTAGTAGGACGCGTTACCATGCAGGAATTTTCGAGTAAGAAGGATCATAAGATTAATGCAGGTGTTAGCAATCTTACTCATGAAGATTTTGTTGCACAGCAACCCGCCGCCACCTATGCAGTAGTAATAGATCCTTCGGGCAAATGTTTTTGGGATAGTAATATGGTATCAACAGAACATGTAATTGAGGTACTAACAGAACAGGTATCGGCAGGATACCTTGAGCATCTTAGAGGTGCAAATGTGTCGTATATATTTGGTGGTAAAGAGGAACTCGATCTTGACTTGGTGCTACAAAAGTTATATCGTCTTTTCAACATTAAGACAGTCCGTATTGATGGCGGCGGTCATGTAAATGGTTCTTTTCTTAAGGCAGGTTTAATAGATGAATTTAGTTTGGTGCTTGCCCCTATAGCAGATGGTACCATTGGATCGCCAACAGTTTTTGAAGTAGAGGAAGGCTACGGATCAAGGAAAGCAACTCAATTTAAAATCATGTCGGTTGAGCGGGTATACGAGCACTTTTTATGGATCAGGTACCTCGTTATTAAAGACAATAATACTTCCTTGTAATCTTGTAGCGCTGTGTCTTAATTTTTTTATACCAGCTATAGGTTTTCATAGCGTCATCGTTGCGTCGCAATCACTTCATCTTCATCTCAATTTGCATCTTCAGCTTTAGCTAATGAATTTCAAATAATATGCAGGCAGGTGAATAAAGTGCGGTTTGCGCGGTGAGTATTATTGTGATGTTTATTTTTTGTAAGAAAAATACTGGTCAATGGTTTTTAAAACTGCATTCGCTAATTGTTTCCGTAAGTCCTGAGAATTCAACAGTGCAACATCTTTCGAACTGCTTATGTAACCACATTCAACTAAAGCTGAAGGACAAACGCCATTCTCATCTATTAACCATAATTTATTTACTCTTTGCATTATTAAAGGCCTTTGATTAAACATGGGCTCAAGGTTAGTAGAGAGGATATTGCCTAGTATTTTACTTTGTTCTATAAAGGGAGAGTTTCCCTTTGAAGTATGTATTTCTATACCACGCGTATTTTTATTCTTACTATTTGGGGCAACAGTATTTATATGTAGAGATATAAGAAGATCTGCCTTGTTCTTTTCCAGGAAGGTTGTTCTTTGTTTAGGTGACAGGGTTTCATCAATCTCCCTGCTTAATATTATTCTTACGTTATTATTGCTATTCAATTCCTTTATTGTTTTGGCTAATGTAAGTGCAATGTCTTTTTCTTTCAAGCCGTTTTTACTTATTGCTCCGTTGTCATTGCCTCCGTGTCCTGCATCTATAACTACAGTATAAATATTATTGATACTCTTATCTTCTCTGTTTTTAAATGCGAAAAAAAGAACTACAAAAAACAGCAATGGTAGTACGGCCAGCTTCTTTATGTTTGATTTCGTTAGCATAATTTTGTCGCTTTATAACTAAATAAAAAAGGTGTAAGTAAAAGTGGTTTTTAGTAGCTCAATTTTCTTGTGTTTGCTGAAGTTAATAAATATTTTATAAGTATATGTTGTTTTGTAGTTTGCTCTTTCACTTTTTCAGTTCCAAGAGAGATACAGTACGAGTGTGCAAAGCAACAGTTGCTTAATTGTAATACTAATGTAATACTAGGTTTAGTACAAAATCTTCTTTGAAGAATTTAATCGTTGTTGGTAAGCAAATTTCGCCCGAGATGCAAACAACTTAAATAAAAAAAGGCTGTCTCTCAGGCAGCCTTTTAAATACTTTTATTAATTGCTTTAAGAGAAGAGCATACCTTAATCTCTTAGCTTTTTAGGTATCGGCTTTAGAACAACTTTCTGTATTGCAAAAACCTTTGAAGGTATAGCTGTGGTATCGTTCAGCTCATGGAACTTTGCATTCATTACCCAGATATCTGAACCATTAAAGGTAGCTGTAGCAGGGTAGGTAAAACGGTCGGCAATAAGAGTTGTTGCAGCCATTCTTCCAGAGGCCCAATTGTCGGTTGTTTCAAGCCTGAAGATTTTATCATTGCCGCCATTCACTAATAACGTCAAGTGATTTTGATCGTTAAGTAACATGCCGTCGGCACCAATAAAAAACATAGGAAGCTTTACCTGCTGTACGTTCTGCGGATTATTTATGTCGACTTTATAAAGTGCTCCTTTACCTGTACTGTTTACTAAAAGAAACCCCGAAGGATGGTATACTATACCGTTCAATCCAATACCACCAGTTTCAAACAACGGGCTTTTTGAGAATACTGAAGGGTTGTTATTAGCATCTACTTTAATGATTGCATTTGAATAGCTTTCAGTAAGGTAGATGTTCCCTTTGTCGTCGAAGACAAGGTCGTTTGCGAAGCGGTTGCCTTCGTATAAAGGGGCAAGGTTGATGTCTGCCAGTCTTTTACCTGTGGTTACATCTATGCTTATAAGCCTCGCCATTTTATACCGTGTATCTGGTGCAGTGTACTTGCTGTAATTAGCATCGCTTACACAAACAAATAACCTCTTGCCATCGGGGTGCAACTTCATACCATAGGTGGACTTGAGTGCGGTGTCGGAGTGCAATACTGTATAAATTCCTTCTGGTGTTACTTTACCTATAGCCCCGGTTCGTGCAGATGATACATAATATACGTTTGCAGCTTTATCATAAGCTATTCCTTCAGGATAAGTATCGGGTGCCGTAAAATTTATACGGGTGGTGGGTCCAACACCGATACAACCAGTTATAAATAAGATCCCAATCAATAAATATTTTATTCTTTTCATTTCTTAGCTTTTTCTTTTTATGCTATAAATAACTCCGTTGGCATCGTCAGATAGATAGATTACTCCATTGTCTGTAATCGCTAATCCTGTAGGGCGTCCCATGTAAGCCTTTCTTTTAAAGAAAGGAAAGCCGGGTTTTAGAAATCCTTTTACAAAATCTTCGGCACCTACTGCAACACCGTTTTGGAACCTGATGCGTTGAACTCTATACCCGACTAATTTGCTCCTGTTCCAGGAGCCATGAAATGCGGCAAGACCGTCACCGGTGTAGTCGGCAGGTATGTTAGCCTGACCTTTAAAGAATTTAAAATCAATTGGTGCCATATGTGCTCTTAGTTCAAGTACTGATGGCTCGGTACTTAATGCAAATGCTTCTTTAACGTCGCCGGGAGGATCGTCCCTGGTTTTGTCAACCTCTCTTTTGCCATAAACGAAGGGAAAGCCGTAGACACCACCTTTTACTATATGGTTGACTTCCTCAGGAGGCCATTTGTTTCCTTTACCATCGCCGCCGTTATCAAGGCCCCACATCTCACCAGTTTGAGGGTGAAAATCGAAGCCGATAGTATTACGAAGTCCTGTTGCAAACATGGTGCGTTTCCATGTTTTTGGATCTACCTGTAAGATGGAAGCTACTTCCGGATCCATTTCTTTGCAGTCGTTACAAAGGGTGCCAACGGTAATGTATAACATGCCGTCAGGTCCAAATGCTATCGTGCGGTTGGGGTGTTGACCGCCGCTTGGCAGTCCAGTTACTAACACCTCCTTATTTTCCAGCATCCCGTCCGGCTTTATGCGGTAACGGCGGAGTTCATAGTTGTTAACGAGGTATAAATACCCATCTTTTTGTGTAATACCATGAACAGCACGGAAAGGGTATTCAACGGTTCTTACTTCATCAAACTTGTTGTCGCCATTAACATCTTTAAGCAGGAGTATATCCAGGCCATCTCTTCGTGTTACATACAGCATACCGTTTGGCATTGGTTGCATCATACGAACGCGACCAAGACCGGAGGCGGCAACACTTATTTCCCAACCGACGGGTACTTTTAGCAACTTGACGAGCTTAGGAAGAAAATCGAGATGCTGCGGCCACTTTGCCACAAAGATGTTTTTTTGTTTATGCCGGGGCGGCACACCTCGCTGTGCCTGAACACCTGTAACAACCACAAGTGACAGCAGTAATAGTGAAATTGTATATTTTTTCATTAGCATAATTTGTTCATTTTATGCAAAACACATGCTACCCAACACTAATATGTCTTTCGATGGGGATATATTGCTTTTTCCACATATCTAAGCCAGATTCCCCATTTTGAAAGGCTATGCATTCTAAATTGTCATCGGCCGCTGAAGGAAATTCGGAAGTAAAAGTGTGCGACGCAACGGCTGCTTAATAGTATTACTAAGGCCAGGTACCAAATCTTTGTTCTATACTTATTGTTCTTTAGGTTCTGGCGTTAAAGGCGAGGGAAGTTGGAAAAATTAAGCCTTAATTAAGTACGGGGCAGTCTGTGTTATTTTTATTGGATGTATGTTTAAGTTTTATAATTTCCGTTCGGGAATTCTTTCAACTTTAAACAGGTAAGGCGCCAGAAAGTGAATATAAGAAGGTTAATAATAACGGTGGTGATTTTAGTGTTGTTTGCATATAGAGGCGAGTGCCAGGTACTATCGGCACAGGATAAGCTGGCATTGGCAATACCTGAAAAGGATACTTACTCGACCGATGGCATAAGTTCTTACGTGAAGCGTAACTTTTCGTCTGATTCTGCAAGAGTTCGTGCACTGTTTGTTTGGGTGGCTAACAATATTAATTATGATGGAGAGCGGTTGCGCTTAAAAAATCAGCAGGAGAGACCTACACTTAACGACGTTTTAAAAACGAGGAAAGCAGTGTGCCAGGGGTATGCTGAATTGATGGCCGCTCTTTGTAGGGAATGTAATATTAAGGCGATGTTAGTGCCCGGTTATACCAAACTTTTCGATGGCTCGATTGACGATTTGTCCCATGCATGGGTTGCGGCGGAGGTAGACAACAAGTGGTATCTTTTTGATCCTACATGGGCAGCAGGAAGTGTGAAAGACTTCCAGTTTACCCGGAACTTTTCTAACAGGTATTATAAGCTTACCCCTGAGGAGATGGTTAAAGACCACATGCCTTTTGACCCTATGTACCAGTTCCTGAATTATCCTCTTTCGTACGACGAGTTTAACAAGGGCAAGGCTTCTGTAAATACTTCTAAACCCTTTTTTAATTACTCTGATACCATTCGGCTTTATAACTCGCTTGATAGCCTCAACCAGTTTATTAGCACTGCAAGACGGATTAATAAAAATGGTGAAAA
>JAQBNN010000103.1 GCA_028288505.1 Segetibacter sp.
GTCTTAATATTTAAACCTTGCAGGTTTATTACCTGCTCGTGTTGTTAAAAATAATTGGCCTTTAACTTCAGACCAGCAGTCTCATCAAAGCCGAACATCAAATTCATATTTTGAACTGCTTGTCCCGATGCACCTTTTAATAGGTTATCTATAGTGCTATGAACAACCATTCTGTTTCCTGCTTTCTCAATATGAATAAGGCACTTATTAGTGTTAACTACTTGCTTCATATCAATCATCTTTTCTATTACATGGGTGAAAGGATGAGAAGCATAGAACTCTTTATACAAACTATAAGCCCGGTCTAAAGAAAGATCGCAATCAATAGTTGAGCTTATATAAATGCCTCTTGTGAAGTCTCCTCTCCACGGGACAAAGCTTAGGTCGATTGTACCATTGCTTTGTAGCTGTTGTAGAGACTGACCGATCTCGCCAAGGTGTTGATGAGTTAAGGTTTTATAAGCTGAAACATTGTTGGCTCTCCAGCTAAAATGTGATGTTGCAGAGAGACTTTGGCCTGCGCCAGTTGAACCTGTTATTCCTGTTGTATAAATATCTTTAAGTAAGCCAGCCTTTGCTAATGGTAACAAACCAAGTTGAATTGAGGTTGCAAAACAGCCAGGGTTAGCAATATTTTGCGCGGAAATTATTTCAGCTTTGTTTAGTTCGGGCAAGCCATATATAAACTGCCTTTCACCAAAGTTTGCATTTTGTGTTAGGCGAAAATCATTCGAAAGGTCAATGATCTTAACCTGAGAAGGAAACTCATTCTGCTCAAGAAATTTCTTTGCATCACCATGGCCAAGGCATAGAAAAATAAGGTCTACTTCATGCGAAAAAGCTGCTGCAAACATTGCATCAGTGTCTCCAATTAAATCAGCGTGAACAGAGGCCAAGGGTTTGCCGGCGTTGCTCTTACTATGTACAAAGGCAAGTTCAGTATTTGGGTGATTAATCAATAGCCGAATTAACTCGCCGCCTGTGTAACCAGCTCCTCCTATAATTCCAACTTTAATGGTGGTGTTTTGCATCAGCCTCATCTTTTACCTGGTAATAAATAGATGTTTGGTTACCGAAAATTTTACTGAAGCCTCTAACATCATCGCCCGTCCAGCTATTGTTCATTTCGCCGTACTTACCAAACTTCGCACTCATCAAATCATACTTACTTTCAATTCCGATTATTTGGAAACGGTAAGGAAGTAATTGTACAAACACGTCACCTGTTACATGAGATTGAGAACTTTCAAAAAAAGTTTCGATATCTCTCATAACCGGGTCAAGGATTTGACCTTCGTGTAATTGATTGCCATAAAACATAGAAAGTTGATCTTTCCAGTTTAATTGTTGTTTAGTAAGCACATGCTTTTCTAAAGCATGATGCGCTTTAAGAATTATTACAGGTGCTGCAGCTTCAAAGCCTACACGACCTTTAATGCCTATGATCGTATCACCAACGTGTATATCTCTGCCGATACCATAAGGACCAGCAAGCTTTTGTAAATATTGAATAGCTTCAGATGGATGGTCAAATTTCTTATCATCAACAGAATCTAGTTCGCCTTTCTTAAAATGAAGTTTTACTTCCAGTGGTTCAGTTTCTGTAGCCTGTGTTGGCCATGCTTCTTCCGGTAACATACCTTTCGATGTTAGTGTTTCTTTACCACCAACACTTGTTCCCCATAATCCTTTATTAATAGAATAAGCAGACTTCTCAAAGTTCATTTCCACGCCACGACTTTGCAGGTATTCTATTTCTTCCTCACGGCTTAGTTTTAAATCTCTTATTGGTGTAATGATTTCAATACCAGGAATCATAATATTAAAAACCATATCAAAGCGAACCTGGTCGTTGCCGGCTCCTGTGCTGCCATGTACAACCGCACCTGCTTCTTTTGCCGTTACATGTTCTGCAATATGTAAAGCCTGTATCAACCTTTCAGCGCTTACGCTTAATGGATAGGTATTATTCTTCAACACATTTCCAAATACCAGGTACTTAATTATTCTTTCATAATAATCAACTACTGCATCTACCGTTGTATGAGATGTAACGCCAAGCTTATAAGCGTGTGCTTCAACCTGCTCTAATTCTTCTTTTGAAAAACCACCGGTATTCACCAGAATACTATGAACATCGTAGCCTTTTTCTTCGGTTAAATACTTTACACAGAACGAGGTATCTAATCCTCCACTAAAACCAAGGACTACAGATTTTGACGAATGCGACATGAATGTTATAAATTAAAGAAGTACTGCAATAAATTTTTCCGGCCTGAAGATCGGTCACCTGTTTCTTTTTTCTTTAAAAGTTTTAATAACCTGCTTTGCTTTACTTTCATAAACCTCTCATATAGCTTAGAGTGAGTAGTAAATTCTTGCGCAGTTTCTTCGGGTTCAAAGTGATCGGCGGGATCGTAAAGCATAGCGGTGCATAAACAGTTCTTCCTGTCTTTGCTGGTAAGTATGTCAAAGTTTACGCACGATCTGCAACCAGCCCAAAATTCTTCATCGTTGGTTAACTCGCTATATGTTACCGGCTCATAACCTAACTCGCTGTTTATTTTCATTACAGCTAAGCCAGTTGTTAATCCAAATATTTTAGCGTGAGGATATTTCTCTCTCGACAGATCAAAAATTCTTTTCTTAATGGTTTTAGCTACCCCGCTCTTTCTAAAGTTTGGAGATACAATTAACCCACTATTAGCTACAAACTGCTCATGTCCCCACACTTCTATATAGCAAAAGCCAACCCATGTGCCCTCTTCGGTAACTGCTATAACAGCTTTACCTTCTTCCATTTTTTTGGCAACATATTCTGGGCTGCGTTTGGCAATACCAGTACCACGAGCTTTAGCTGAAGCCTCCATTTCGTCGGTAATAATATTTGCGAAGTGAACATCTCCACTATCGGCTACCCTAACTACAATTTGCTGATCCACGATTATCTTAAATTAAGATTGGTAAAAATTAGATGATCTGACTTGTGCAGGTACAATAAACCTGCCAATGGAAATAACGAATTTCCCTGATATCAGATACGGGGTCGTCGGATTAAAAAGCAGAAGCTACCCGTTCCCAAGAGGTGAACACTGCTAACCAATGAGGGATGGTTTGCTGGTAAGTGTGTATGGGTGATAAAATTTTTCAACTTTGTCTTGGAATGGAAATGATTAAATAAGAGGATAAAAGTATAACAGTTTTCAAATTTAAGTCGTAATTATTTTATAAAGTTTCAAGTAATGTTCAATTCGTTAAACTAACGCTCGTTAGATTTTAAATAAATAAGTTGAGACAGGAGCCTACTCCACCTAAAGAGAGGAACACTTTTAGACCTTTTTTTAAATATCTGTGCGCCAGCATTAAAGCATTATTCAACATCGTTGTGTCACTCACTTGTACAGTGGGTGTTTTCGGCAATCAGCGCAAAGCCGTTGTTATTCTACAATAGTTCTTGCAGCTTGTAGGTTCAAATAAATATGCCTACTTATTATACACGATTAAGGCGAGTTCGGTTATGAAAGTACAAGAGTGCGACGCAAAAAAAGCTTATAGTAGTACTGAAGCTTAGTACAAAAATCCCTTCTAAATTATACAGAAGGTTCTTACTTTGTAAAAGCAACAAAGCGAATGAAAACGATAGCAGAGCCCCAACATATTTTGAAAGAAGTTTTTGGTTATGATGATTTCAGGCATAACCAAAAAGAGATTATTACTCATGTGCTCGCTGGTAAAGACTCAGTAGTGCTTATGCCTACCGGTGGCGGGAAAAGCTTGTGCTACCAAGTGCCGGCATTGTGCTTTGACGGAGTAACAATTGTTGTGAGCCCGCTAATTGCTTTAATGAAAGACCAGGTTGATGCGTTGAAAGCAAGCGGCGTGAAGGCGGCGTTTTTAAATAGCAGCCAAAATAGTAGTGAGCAAGCTATTATTTTTGACCAGTTAAAAAACAGCGAACTCAAATTACTGTATGTAGCGCCAGAAAGGTTGTTGGGAAATGAAACTCAATTTATCCAATATCTCAAGCTTGTAAATGTTTCGCTTTTTGCGATTGATGAAGCACATTGTATTTCGCAATGGGGCCACGATTTTAGACCTGAATACTTAGTACTTGGCCAACTTAAGGAGGCTTTCCCAACTACACCTTTAATTGCTTTAACCGCCACTGCAGATGCCCTCACCAAAAACGACATCATTGAAAAGCTTCACTTTAAAACTTATGAAGTTTTTGAAAACAGCTTTAACCGGCCTAATATTTATTACTATGTTAAACCGAAAAGCAATTACTACAACGAGTTGGTGGGTTACTTACGGGAACATAAAGATGATAGTGGAATCATCTATTGCTTAAGCCGTGCAGGTACGGAGCGGCTTGCGACAGATCTTAAAGAAGATGGGTTTAATGCAGAAGCTTACCACGCTGGTCTTGAAAGAAATCTTCGTGAGGAAAGGCAGGATAAATTTTTAAAAGACGACGTAAAGATTATAGTAGCCACCATTGCTTTTGGTATGGGCATTAATAAAAGCAATGTAAGGTTTGTTGTACATGTTGATCTTCCTAAAAACATAGAGGGCTACTACCAGGAAACAGGAAGAGCCGGAAGAGACGGCTTGCATAGTGAGGCTGTTCTTTTTTATGGAGCAGGTGATGTAATGAAGCTTAAACGATTTGCAGAAGTAGAGGGCAATGAAGCACAAACAAAGATTATGCTTCAGAAGCTTGATAAGATGAGCAAGCTTTGTGAAACTAAACACTGCCGCAGAAAATACCTTTTGAATTATTTTGGCGAGTCTGCTCCTGATTATTGTGGTAGTTGTGATGTGTGCTTAACCAAACCAGTGTTAAGTGACGCAACAGTAATTGCTCAGAAAATATTGAGTACAGTGGCAAGGGTGAAAGAAAGCTTTGGCATGAGGTATATTGTTGATGTACTTAAAGGAAGCAACAACGAAAAAATGAGAGCCGAACATAAAGGGCTTTCTGTCTTCGGCATTGGAAAGGATACTTCTAAGGAAGAGTGGATGCACTACATAAAAGAACTCCTACATTATGAATACTTACAGCAGTCATCAGGCGAATACCCGGTACTTAAATTAACAGAGAAAGCAAAGCCAGTATTGTTTAAAGGCGAGAAAGTGTACCTGTCGGCACCAGTACAAATTGTAATTGCTAAAGAGCCGGTAATTTACCAGCAGCATCCTTACGAAAAGGAGTTATTTGACCAACTCAAACAATTGCGCAACAAAACTGCTCATGAAGAAAATGTTCCTGCTTATATCATTTTCAGTGATAGTACATTAATGGATCTTGCTACTTACCTCCCTTTATCTTATGGTGATCTTCCTAAAATTTCAGGGTTTGGTGCTTTTAAAATTGAAAAGTACGGGCAACAGTTTTTAGAATTGATACAGGATTATTGCAATGAGCATAACCTATCCACACAGGTTCATTTAAAGCAGCCTAAGAGGGAAAAGAAACAAGGAACGAGCCCGATTAAGGAAAGACCTTCGGATACAAAGAGAGTCACTTACGAGTTATATCAGCAAGGGAAAACAGTTGATGAAATTGCGGAAGAAAGAAACTCCTCCCCATGGACAATCGAAACACATCTGTGCTACTATATATCAAAAGGAGCATTACAGCTTAGTGCACTTGTTAGCGATTACAAGCAATCTTTAATTAAGAAAGCAATAGAACTACACGGCAGCAATACCCTCAAAACGGTAAAAGAAAGCTTACCTCCCGAAATCAGCTACGGCGATATTAGAATGGTTATTGCATCTTTAAATGCTGTTGCCGGGTAACTGTAGAATAAAAGCAAAGGGCTTCATTTATTTTATTAACTCTGCACTTAAAACCTCCACATGCGCCTCCTTTTTGCTGTTTTTTTTCTGCTCCTTATTTTCTCGTGTAAGCAAAAAAATAAAAAGGAAACAAATATTGCCGCTACTAAAAACAGTCTTGTAACAGATCACAGCTATCCTAAATACGTCTCCTTCCTTTCAAGTCTTGATTCCACCAACCCCGAAAGTGCTGGAAGAGCAGCGAGAGAATTTAATGAATTGTTTAAAGGCGCCGATAAGAACAAAGCTGATTCTGCTTTTGTTTTGTTTGAGAACTTTAATGCCTCTGTTGAAAAGAATTTAAATGAGGCGCTTTTAAAAGATACTACCAACTATGCTCCTTATGCTGGTAATAGCAGTGAAGCCTCGCCTAAATCAGGGAAAGCAGCAGCTTTTGTAGAGAAGCTAAGGAAGAATGGATATATAATAGACCTGGTTGAAGGAAGTGCTTACACACGGCGTGACTATAACTTTCTTCCTGCTTACATTTATCCCAATGTAAGTACCGTAATGCAGCAATACCTTGAGCAGGTTCGCAAGGAAGCTAATGAAGGATTCATTGATGACGCGGGTTTAATTATTAAACCCGTGGACCTCGCAAAGCGAATTCTTTTCTGGGAAGATTTTCTGGCAGCAAATCCTTCTTTTATTTACGCTGGGTCAATCAAAGAATCACAGCGAAGCTTTGTAACCTTTTTATTAGAAGGTATAGACAACACGCCTCTTCTCGAATATGGCTCTACAAAGCTAAACCTGGATTTTAAAGAAGCTTTTGAGTATGTTTTAAAAGAAGCGCCCCAAAGTAACCTTGCTAATTTGGTAAGACCTTATTATGCAGCGCTGCAGGCAAAAAATAATTCAAGGTTGGAAGGTATTTTGAAGGATTACAGGAAAAGAGACCTCATATTTAGCTTCGAGGATTAGGAATGTTGGTAGTTGAAGTGAAAACGCCCTGTTAATCCACAGGGTATTTTTTATGAATTTCTAGGGGTGGTCGCCTCTTGGTTTAGCATGTGCATAAACGCTTGGCTTATATTCTTATCCTTATTTCTAAAGGCACGAAGAAAGCTCTACTTAAGCAGCAGGGCATTATTAGCAGTTCGCGTTTTCTTTTTTTGATGCCAATAGATTTGAAGATGAAGTGATTGCGACGCAACGATGCTGCTATAAAAAAACAAAGGATTGTATCACAATTCATAACGTCTTAATAGATGTTGAACTTAGGAGCGCACACCCGACTGCTCTTCGCCTAATTTTTGTTTTGTGAAATGCTTTAATTTTAATTTATGCGCCCCGATAGATACTTGCAACAACTAATAGTTCCTTTATTCAATACCAGCCGGACCAAGGAGATTTTTCATATTAATCCAACAGCTGCGCCAGTGCGCACAGAAGCCGAAGAGATACACGTGAAGGTATACGAGTACGACATGGATGATTTTAAGGAATATGAAATGAAAAACTGCCAGGAGATTGGGAGGTTTTTAGCTTCAAAAAAGATTTGCTGGATAAATATTGACGGGATACGCAAAAACGACGTGGAGACTGTTTGTAATCATTTTGGCATCCACAACCTATTGATAGAAGACATTTTAAGCATAGGACAGCGCCCTAAGATGGATGAGATTGAAGGCATTTTATTCTGTCTCCTCAACATGCTTTATTTTAATGATAAGCATTGCTCGGTAGAACAAGAACAGGTAAGTATTGCATTAGGCCACAACTTCGTCATTACCTTCCAGGAGGATGCTAGTCGCGATGTTTTTAATGGCTTGAGAGACAAACTGCAGTTTAATAACAGCAAAGTTAGGCAACGCGGTGCCGACTACTTGTGCTATAGCCTGCTCGACATGATAGTAGATCATTACTTCGTAGTCATGGAACAACTCGGCGAAAAGATCGAAGCGCTTGAAGAAGAGATTATACGACAAAGCAATAACAGGTCGCTGGCGAAAATTAATAGTTTACGAAAGGAACTAATTGTGCTCAAAAGAAATGTGGCTCCGGTACGTGAGCTTGTAAACGGCTTTATTAAAAGTGAGAGCCAACTGCTGCATGACCAAACTATAAAATATTATAAAGACGTTTACGACCACATATTGCAAGCAAACGATTTCGCTGAAAACTATAGGGACATGATGACAAACCTGCAAGACCTTTACCTAAGCAAAGTAAATCTTAAGCTGAACGAGGTTATGAAAGTAATGGCGATTGTAACATGTATACTGGCACCTGCCACTGTTATTGGCGGCATTTTCGGAATGAACTTCGAAGTTATTCCATATGCACACCAGCGGTGGGGCTTTTACGTTACGGTTTCCCTGATGCTCATTATTCCCCTCATCATGATTTGGATCTTTAAAAAGCGAGGATGGTTTAGAAACCAGTAGATTACATATTATTTTGTTTTTCATCTTGCGCTCTGTAATGTACATCGTTGTGTCACTCACTTATACGGCAACGCTTTATTTAGCCTTTTTATACCTTGGACGGGAAATACCGACCTCGCAAAAATGCCTTCTTGAAGAGTCAAGCCTTTCTCTTTCCAGGTTTTGGTTTTACAAGACAGTACGAATCATCAATCATTTTAATTAGAAGTTCTCTCGATAAGCTTTCATCTATTATCACTGTATTCCAGTACTTCTTATTCATGTGATAGCCCGGAATAATTGACGAGTATTGTTCCCTAAGCTCTGCGGCGACATCAGGGTCACACTTTACATTAAACTGGAGAGGATGAGAATCAAGGGCAGCAAGAAGAAAAATTTTGCCACAGACTTTAAAAACTAAAGTTTTTTCTCCAAAAGGAAAGCATTCCTCTGCGTCATCCTTGGATAAGCAATAGGTTCTAACTTCCTCTATATGCATCTATTTCCTTTTGAAGATAGGAACAGTACTACAGGGCTCACCGTACATAATACTCTTAACGTGAGGCCTGAGTTTATTCGTTACTTCCAGGTAAGCCGTTTCAGGAATGCTTACCTCTCCACAACCCTTCACTACTACACGTTTATCTGTAAACTCCTGCCCGTTTAAGGTAGAAAGATTTTTAATAAAAAGAGTATTGATCAAAGTCTTCTTGTCTCCAAATACAACTTCCCTGGCAACAGGCTGAAGATAAGTAGCCACTAACATGTAAGCCCAAACGGGAATGATTGCGTCTACTGAGCAAGTCACTGCTACTAATTTACCTCTAAAAGGCTCCAGGTCCATTCCTTGTAGAACTGCCCTAAAGTCCTTCTCCTTTAAGATCAAGCCCATAAAAAGATGATCTTTTAAATCGAATACGGCTACTTCGCCTTTTGGGTAATATTCCTCAAGGTCAATTGTAGTAAGAGCACTACTTTCAGCTACACGGTTAATTATAGGCGTTTCCATGTAGTAAAATTACAACACGTTGAAGCAAAAAAAGTAGGAAAGGTGTTAAGTGTTCGCTTTATTGATATCTTCTCTACGAGCGTCATCTTTCGCTTCCATAGTGTCGTCTGCTTCGTCTCTTTCAACATCATGGTTAAACTCCTCCGGGGAAGGGTTCTTCAGGTAATTCTCAGCGTGTCCTTCGAACAGTTGAGACTTGCCCGTCTTGCTATCTTCCCACTTATTATCCTGGTCAGTAAAGTGATCTTCAATTCCGATCACCCCGATTCCAGCATTTTGGCCAATATGGCTGGTATTACTCGGATCAAGCGGCATTTCCCTTGCATCATCCTTTAATTCCTCAGGAGAATTGCCCGGGCGATTATCATTATTCGTATCCATAACTAACTTTTTTAAAAGGGTTATTGGCCTAATAAAGTTGAAGCTCCTATAAGTGAATCTATTTCTGCAGGCGTTTGATTTACTTCAATTCCAAATTTTTCGGTAAAGAACAATTCGGTTACAACAGTGCCCTGTTCTGTTTTCTTTGCGTAATAATACAATACCTGGGTTGCATTTACATGCACCGTGGTTCCTGCTAAATCTAGTTTTATTATACTTGGTTTCATATCAAAGAGTTATTAATCAAACTTCTATAACAACCTTGCCACGCCTGTAGTTGTAATAGAGGGTGATACCGTGGCTATCTCTAAACCTACAATTATTGACAGCAATAAAAAAGCGGTTAAAAACCGGCTCTTCTTATCGTCCCATGTAAACCATGAGGATTTGAACGTCACTTGGATTGACACCACTTATCCGGCTTGCCTGGCCTAATGTATGAGGCCGTATTTTATTAAATTTCTGCCGCGCCTCATTTGAAAGAGACATTATTTTATCGTAGTTAAAACTGTCAGGAATAACAAGTTCTTCGAGCTGACTCATTTTATCAACCAACTCTTTCTCTTTATTAATGTACACGTCATACTTTAACTGGATCTCGGCCTGCTCTAATGTTTCTTTATCAAAGGGCTCCATGCTTTGTTGAATAGTATTGGAAGAAGTTATCAATCCCTGTAATTCTACATTTGGTCGGAGCAGTAACTGGGAAAGCTTTTGTTTCTGTAAAATGGGAGCTGAACCTATTTTTTCCAGGTAAGCGTTCGCTTCACCTGGTTCCATTGAGTAGTCTCTTAAAGATCCTTTTATAGCTTCAACATTCTTTCTCTTCGCTAATACCTTTTCCATTCTCTCCTGTGAAGCAAGGCCAATCCTAAAGCTTAATTCAGTTAACCTTAGGTCAGCGTTGTCTTGTCTTAGTAATGTCCGGTATTCCGCCCTACTAGTAAACATCCGGTATGGCTCATCTGTTCCCTTGCTTATGAGGTCGTCTATGAGAACTCCAATATAAGCTTCACTCCTTTTTAATACAACTGGCTCCAAATTGCTTGCTTTTTGATGCGCATTTATTCCAGCCATTAATCCTTGGCAAGCAGCTTCTTCGTATCCGGTGGTTCCATTAATCTGTCCTGCGAAAAATAGGTTTTCTACCCTTTTTGTCTCTAATGAGTACTTAAGTTGTGTTGGTGGGAAGTAGTCATACTCAATAGCATAGCCCGGCCTAAACATCCGCACGTTCTCAAAGCCAGGTACCAGCCGAAGCGCTCCATACTGTACCTCCTCCGGTAATGAGGTGGAGAACCCATTGACATAAATTTCTACGGTATTAAAACCTTCCGGCTCTACAAATAACTGGTGCCTTTCTCTATCGGCAAACCTGTTTATTTTATCTTCTATGCTAGGGCAATACCTGGGACCAACTCCTTCAATTCTCCCCGCATACATTGGACTACGGTCAAACCCGGTTTTGAGCATCTCATGCACTTGGGGACTAGTGTAGGTTATGTAGCAACTTCTTTGCTTGTCGGCCGAAATCTTAGGAACATCGAGATAAGAAAAGCCGATAATCTCTTCGTCACCCTTCTGTTCTTCCATTTTACTATAATCAAGGCTCCTTCCATCAATACGGGGAGGTGTTCCTGTCTTAAGCCTGTCGCTTTCAAAGCCCAGTTCTACCAACTGCTCTGTAATACCTGTAGACGCTTTCTCTCCTATTCTTCCGCCACCTAGTCTTTTTTCACCAATATGTATTACTCCATTTAGAAACGTTCCACTGGTAATAACTACGGTTTTAGCTTTAATTTTATGCCCTAACCCAGTAACTACTCCGCAAGCCTTTCCTTCTTCTATTATTATTTGGGGCACCATGTCCTGGTAAAAGTCAACATTCGGCGTGTTTTCCAACAACTCTCTCCACTTGTTAGCAAACAACATCCGATCGCTTTGGGCTCTTGGACTCCACATAGCAGGCCCCTTACTCCTATTCAACATCCTGAATTGAAGCAAAGAAGAATCTGTAACAATACCGCTGTATCCACCCATTGCATCTATTTCCCTAACTATTTGACCTTTTGCTATTCCCCCCATGGCCGGATTACAACTCATTTGGGCGATAGTCTGCATATTCATAGTAATCAACAATACACTGCTTCCCATATTAGCAGCAGCAGCAGCAGCTTCACAGCCGGCATGTCCTGCTCCAACTACTATAACATCATAATCTCTAAACATTATTCCTATTGTTATTTACACAAAGATAAACCGAGGTATTTGAAGAAGCCTTTCTTCTTTTGTTCCACGTGGAACAGACTCATTGCTTACACGAGAAGTCTTGAATAACCATATAATTACCATTAGGGTACTTTGAAATCCCAATTCCCAGTTCCGTATAACTAGAATTCATAAGTGACTTTCTATGGCCGACGTTTGAGATCTTCTCATCGATATACAAAAACACAAGAGCAAGGACCGTGTTAGCGGGCCCATAGCTAATATTTTCACCTGCACAAAAACTTACACTTGCCGCCAGCATCCGGTCCTGAAAGGTTTTTCCATTAGGAGAAGTGTGCGACGGCTCAGCCTTCTTCTTTAGTAGCTGGTCGGCATGCCATTGCGCAATAGCATTTAGTGTTTCACTTGGCCGTAGAAAGGGCAGCGCATTGGCAGCATACAAATCCCTTTTAAGACTTTGCGCATAGCTTGTATTGAGATGAGGATAAACCTTAAGGATAGGAGAAACCACACTGTCGTAGAATGTTCGGGGATATTGCCTACTGTAATTCGTCCAATAAAACCACTCTTTCTCCTCCTGAGATATTGATCTAGGACTAGTGAAAGAGTTTAGAAAATTATCAATATCGGCATTTCTAACGGGTAGCGGGGGCAACGGTTTTACTTCGATAATACTGGTGCTGAATTGTTGGGCTGTGCTAATTAACGGTAAGAGTAAGAAAAGAAATAAGAGGTGTTTCACGTGGAACATTAATTCATTTGTTTCTCAAATAAACGCAAATAATAATCTTCCTTTTCCCTCATCAATGTTATTTCACTTTTCTTTTTATCCCTGTAACCGCAAAGGTGAAGTGCCCCATGAAAAATGACCCGAAGCAGTTCTTCCCTTTTTGACACCTTGTTTTGCCCGGCGTTGTCTTTTACCCTATCTGCACTGATATAAACTTCCCCGATTATTCCGTTCTCCCTGGCTTCGCTCAAATCGAAGGTTATAATATCCGTATAGTAATCGTGCTGAAGAAAGTCTTTGTTGATTTGAAGAAGATACTCATCGGAACAAAAAATGTAGTTTAACTGTGAAAGGGTGTGCCCCTCTTGGATGAAGACACTTTCAATAAATGCCTTAAGTGCCTTTTTATTATTAGGCAGGGTTAACGGTACATCGGCGTAACTAAAACTAACTGTTGGCATGTTTCTAAAAATTAAAGTTCTATCCGGCCTATCAATGAGTTGAATAGGGCGTAAAGGTACAAGTGAGTGACACAACGATGTTGAAAAAAGAAGCGATGTACATAACCAAACCCTCCTACAACTTCATTACATTCCGAAAATCGTAACTGTAAGCGGAATAATGGCTCTACTTTTGAATTAGAAGCAATAGCATATGAAGAAGTTGTCAGAGATTGGAATAGGAAAAACGGTTGTTATACATTCATTTGAAAAAGATGATATTTTTATAAAGTTGATGGAAATGGGCTGCGTGCCAGGAGAAAGGGTACGTGTTGAGCAAATTGCGCCTTTGGGAGATCCCATTTCGATAACAGTAGCCGGATATAACTTGAGCCTGCGTATAAATGAAGCTGACAATATAATCGTTGAAGAAGAATAAAATGAGAATAGGTTTATACTTCGGCTCTTTTAATCCCATTCATATTGGACACCTCATCATAGGAAATTTTGTTGCCCAATACACTGAATTAGATCAGGTTTGGTTTGTGGTTTCTCCTCAAAATCCATTAAAAAAAATATCTACATTGTTAAATGAATATCATCGGCTTCACTTGGTAGGTTTGGCAGTAGAGGGAAATCCTTTATTAAAAGCTTCAGATATTGAGTTTAAGTTGCCCAGGCCATCCTACACTATAGATACACTTACTTATTTACAAGAAAAATACCCCATTCACTCTTTCTCGTTAATAATGGGCTCAGACAGTTTAGAAAATCTTCCTCGCTGGAAGAATTGCGAGTTATTGAAAAGGAACTATTCGTTCTATGTTTATAATAGACCTGGTTTTGTGATTAAGGACGCTCCACCTACTAATGTGCTTGTACTTGATGCACCCCTGCTGGAAATTTCTTCAACAGTATTACGAGGAATGATTAAATCAGGTAAATCAATCCAATACCTGGTTCCAGAAAAAATAAGAGAAGAAATAGAGAAGGGACAGTACTACAAATTATAAGATAGCGCCAAGTAGTAAGAACAGGACTACAATAACAGGAGACGGTATTTTAGAAAATTGCAATAGTATAAAAGTACTAATTAAAGCGAGGAAGTTTACCCAGCTAAAGGGTGAGGAGATGGAAATAAATAACAGGATCGTTGCTCCCCACATAATTCCCACTACTACTGCGTTTATCCCTTCCATTGCCCGGAAGACAATTACATGCCTTTTTAGCTTATTCCAGATTGGGTAGAAAAAAATTACAAGCAGGAAGCTGGGTAGAAAAATAGCAACAGTGCCTATAAGGCAACCAAGTACCTGGTACCCTGGACCCATATGTCGAAGTACCATTCCGCCCACAAATGCAGCAATCGAAAAGATTGGACCCGGAAAAGCCTGCACCATTCCAGTTCCTGTCAA
>JAQBNN010000216.1 GCA_028288505.1 Segetibacter sp.
ATCAGCCTTTGCGTCGCACTCTTGTACTGTTATAACATTATTCATCTATAAAGTTTTGTTGCTTATCTAATAATCGGGGTATGAAAAAAAAATCATTGCTGCTTTGTTGTCTCTCTGCTTTGTTGTCACTATCGCTATCAGCACAACAACTCATTTCAGCAAAAAAAACAGCCGCATCATTTCCTATTGTCTCAACCAACCAGCCAACAACTATATATGTTGATGCAAATGATTATGCCGTAGTAAGAAAGGCCGCCGAACTAATGCAGCACGACATTAAAAAGGTAACAGGTAAAAAGCCCCCTCTCACTAATGCAATGCCCGCAGAAAAAAATGTAATTATCGTTGGCACCATTGGTAAATCAAAAATGATTGATGAGTTAATTACACTTCAAAAAATCAATATTGACACACTAAAAGGCAAATGGGAAGCTTACCAACTACAAGTAGTAAAAAACCCGTTTAAAGGAGTAGACAACGCACTAATTATTACCGGTAGTGATAGAAGAGGAACTGCCTATGGCGTGTTCGAATTAACACAACAAATAGGTATTTCGCCCTGGCATTATTGGGCTGATGTTCCGGTACAAAAAAAGAATGCTATTTATTACACCGGTCAAACAGTATACGATGCACCTGCAGTTAAATACCGCGGCATTTTTATTAATGATGAAGCCCCTGCATTAAGCGGTTGGAGTAAAGAAAAGTTCGGCGGCTTTAATCATCAATTTTATGAAAAGGTTTTCGAACTCATCCTTCGCATGAAGGGTAATTATTTATGGCCCGCCATGTGGGGAAGTGCTTTTAATGATGATGACACACTTAATCCGGTAGTCGCAGAACAATATGGAATAGTGATGGGAACATCGCACCACGAACCATTAGTAAGAGCACACGACGAGTGGAGAAGATACGGCAAGGGAAAGTGGAACTATGATTCAAACGTTACTAATCTAAAAGGCTTTTGGAAAGATGGTATTAAGCGAATTGGCACAAGAGAAAATATTGTTTCAATAGGCATGCGTGGGGATGGAGATGAGCCAATGACACAAGGAACAGCCATTGCTTTATTAGAAAGAATTGTAAAAGACCAGCGCGAAATAATCGCAGATGTAACCCGTAAGCCCGCTGCTGCAACTCCCCAGCTCTGGGCTTTATACAAAGAAGTACAGGATTATTACGACAAGGGAATGCGTGTACCCGATGATGTTACATTATTGCTGTGTGATGATAACTGGGGCAACATACGTAAGCTGCCAAAGCTTAGCGATAAAACTCGCACAGGTGGTTACGGCATCTATTATCATTTCGATTATGTAGGAGGCCCCCGAAACTATAAGTGGATCAACACAAACCAGGTTGAAAGAACATGGGAACAAATGCACCTGGCTTACGAGCATGGTGTTGATAAAATATGGATAGTAAATGTTGGCGACATAAAGCCAATGGAGCTGCCCACTCAATTCTTTTTAGACTATGCGTGGAAACCCTCACGCTGGAACGCCAATAACTTACCCAAATACTACGAGCAATGGGCCGATAAGAACTTTGGAAGCAGGCACGCTAAAGCGATAGCTGACATAGTCGCAAAATATACTAAGTACAACAGTCGCCGCAAGCCAGAACTATTATCTCCCGAGACCTACAGCTTAACCAACTATAATGAAGCAGACAGGGTTGTTGAAGAATATAAGAGCCTGCTCGCAAGAGCAGAAAGCATTTATAAAACTTTACCTGCAACACAGAGAGATGCTTACTATCAATTAGTGCTTCACCCCGTGCAAGCTTCTGCAAACATTAATGAGTTATATGTAACGGTCGCAAAGAACCGCGCTTATGCAAAACAAAATCACCCACTAACAAATGCAATGGCAGATAAAGCTAAGAGCCTGTATTTGAAAGACTCGTTAATTACAAAGTATTACAACGATACTTTAGCTGGCGGCAAGTGGAGCCACATGATGGATCAAACCCACATAGGGTATACCTATTGGCAGCAACCGTTGAAAAATGTAATGCCACAAGTTCAATACGTCAACACAAGTGCAACTACAAATAGTAGCACCGGCAACAGCAGTAAGCTAAGCACACAAAAAGCCAGCACCAAAAATAAACCGGTTTCTAAAAGTACCAAGAGCACCTCTTTCAACGAGAAAGATGGATACGTTTCAATGGAAGCAGAACACTACACCAATGTTGCAAATACAAATGGTATCACATGGCAAGTAATACCAAATTTAGGAAGAACACTTTCGGCGATCACTCCTTTTCCTGTTACAGCAAAACCGCAAACAGTTGGTGTTAACAGTCCGAGGCTTGAGTACGTAGTCAACTTAAAAGACACAGGAACAGTAAAGGTTCACACTTATTTATCTCCCACCCTACCGTTTCACAATGAAGGATTACGCTTTGCAATATCTATAAACGACGAAGCACCGCAAATTATAAACATGAACTCGGGCTATAACGAGGGCCAATGGAATAAGTGGGTTGCAGATAACATCATCATTAAAGTATCTGAACATAGGGTAAATAAAGTGGGGCAACAGGTTTTGAAATTCTGGATGGTTGACCCGGGAGTTGTATTGCAAAAAATAGTTGTAGATGCAGGTGGATTAAAATCAAGCTACTTAGGACCGGAAGAAACAAAAGCACCATAAAAATCAGACGCGTCACTTATTGAAGCTGATGCCTGGGACAAATTTTAAATGCAGAAGATGAAACCTAAACTTTTAACTACTATCATATGCCTACTGGTAATAGTTGCGCTTCCTGCTTGGGCACAGGTAAAGCAATCAAACGCTGTTGTTGAACACAATGCATTCCCATGGCAGAACAAACAGGCAGCTGTTGTGCTTACTTACGACGATGCTTTGAATGTCCATCATACACATGCAATTCCTGCACTGGACAGTGTTGGATTGAAAGGAACTTTTTATATCTCTGATTACTTTGGAGGGCTTAGAGAGCAGCTGCCAAAATGGAGATCTGCAGCTGCAAAAGGTCATGAACTTGCTAACCATACAGTTTATCACCCATGCACAGGTGGGTTACCAGGAAGAGCATTTGTAAAACCTGATTATGACCTGAACAACTATACAATCAGAAGAATTACGGACGAGATAAAACAATGAATACTTTACTTACATCTATTGATGGTAAAACGAAAAGAACGTTTGCATATCCATGTAGCGATACAAAGATCAGGGACACACCATACCTTAATGGAGTAAGAAATGAATTTGTTGCAGTAAGAGCTGTGAGAGCTGAAATGCCAATGATCGATAAGGTTGATCTATTTAATCTGCCAAGCTACATGGTGAATGGCGAAACAGGAGATCAATTGATTAAACTCGTGAAGCAAGCAATTGCAAAAAAATCATTACTCATATTTCTTTTTCACGGCGTTGGCGGCGAGCATGGCTTAAATGTTTCACTGGAAGCACATAGTAAGCTGTTGCAGTTTTTAAAGCAGCATCAAAAAGAAATTTGGGTAGCACCTATGGTTGATGTTGCAGAGTATGTACAACAAACAAAGAACAAGTAAAATAACATGAGCCTGCTGCTATGACTATACTGTTGAACGGAGCGTCGCAAGCAAAGCTCATTCAATAGCATAAGCTGGCAACAAAAAAATTATTCAAATAAATATCATGGTTAAAAAACTTTTTACTGTTGGCTACATTGCTTTAATAGCCGGAGCGTGTACACCGTCAAACAAGGCGCAAACAAGTACGAGCAAAGGATTAAAGGATTATTACAGCAAATATTTCGACATAGGTGTTGCTGCTAACATGCACTCTTTACGCGGCGCCGACTCTGCTTTGCTTGTAAAAGAATTTAATAGCATAACGCCTGAAAACGATCTTAAGATCGGGCCTGTTCATCCTACTGAAGGTCAATACAACTGGAGGGCCGGCGATGCGCTTGTTGGTTTTGCACAACGCAATAATTTAAAAATAAGAGGGCATAATCTTGTATGGCATTATGCATCGCAAACACCTACATGGATCTTTAAAGACAAAGAAGGTAAGCAGGCTTCGAAGGAGCTTGTATTGCAGCGTTTAAAGGATCACATAACGACTGTGGTAAGCCGTTACAAAGGAAAAATTTATGCATGGGATGTTGCTAACGAAGTGATCTCAGACAAACGCGATGAATACCTGCGACCTTCTGACTGGTATAAAATATGCGGCGATGAATACATTGCAAAAGCGTTTCAATGGGCGCACGAGGCGGACCCGGATGCTTTACTTTTTTACAATGATTACAACGAGATAAGCCCTGTAAAAAGAGAGAAGATTTACAAGTTGGTTAAAGGTTTAAAAGAAGCTGGTGTGCCGATACATGGTGTGGGCCTGCAGGCGCATTGGGCGATAAACGAACCTAGCCGCGGTCAACTCGATAGCACTTTAAAAAGGTTTGCTGACCTTGGCTTAAAAATTCATATTACGGAGTTGGACATCTCGGTCTATCCCAAAGAACACGATGCCCGTGAAAGAAAGGCTGAAGATACAAACACTGCTTTCACCGCCGAGAAAGAGCAGTTGCAGTTGGAAAAGTATAAGATGTGTTTTGAGCTTTTTAAAAAGTATAAGAACGCAATAACAAGTGTAACCTTTTGGAACCTCTCTGATAAATATAGTTGGCTAGATAACTTCCCTGTTCAAAAGCGGAAAGATTATCCTTTGTTATTCGATCAAAATTTCCAGCCTAAAAAAGCCTACTGGGAGGTTGTAAAGGTGGCGAAGTAATTATGTTCCCAGCAAGAGTATTTCATAGCAGCATCGTTTGCGTCGCACTCTTGTACAGTGAGTTCTTTATTCATCTTTTTAAAGAACCCTGAGTGGCTTTAGCATCATTAAAACTTGAATACTTTAAATGAATCAAAAAAAAACGCCCTGCCTGTAATTAATACTATTATCAATCATGAAGAAAGCCCTACTAATTGTAAGTATTATTTTTAGTGTAGTTGCAGGAAATGCACAATCAAAAACATACACAAATCCGATCTTATCGGGCTTCTATCCCGACCCTAGTATTTGCAGGGTTAGTACAGATTACTATCTCGTTAATTCAACCTTTGCATACTTCCCGGGCATACCCGTTTTTCACAGCAAAGATCTAGTGAACTGGAAGCTGATCGGCCATGTGATAACAAGAACAGAACAAATGGATTTTACCGGTAAGGGTGTATCGAGAGCTTTATTTGCACCAACCATTCGTTATCATGATGGTCTTTTTTACCTAACCTGTACAATGATCGATGGCAAAGGCAACTTTGTTGTAACTGCAAAAAATCCTGCTGGCCCGTGGTCTAATCCTTATTGGTTACCATTAGATGGAATTGATCCTTCTTTATTTTTTGATGAAGATGGACAATCATACATTACTTACAACAGCATACCGCCCGACAATAAATCGTTGTACAATGGACACCGCACGATCAGGATGAATAAGTTTGATCATAAGAATATGAAGGTTGTAGGCGAGAGTAAAATACTGGTAAATGGCGGAACAGATATTTCAAAAAAACCAAGCTGGATTGAAGGGCCACACATTGTAAAAAAGTATGGATATTATTATTTAATCTCCGCTGAAGGGGGTACAGGCGCAGATCATTCTGTAGTTGCCTTTAGGAGCAAGAAAATTGATGGTCCTTATGTTTCTTATGAAAAGAACCCAATACTAACCCAACGTAACCTGAGAGAAAGAAAGTACCCTATCACTTCAACAGGACATGCAGATTTAGTAGAGTTGCCTGATGGAACATGGCAAGCTGTGTTTTTAGGAACACGACCTTACGAAGCTGACTACTTTAACACAGGAAGAGAAACCTTTCTTACGCCTGTTGCATGGAAAGACGAGTGGCCGGTTATTAACCCCGGACAAGAATTAGTACAATACGAATACCCTCATCCTTTGCCAGAGAAAAAGGATAACGTAACCACAACAAAGTATAGCGGCAACTTTAGCTACAAGGAAGATTTCAACGATGCAAGGTTAAACATGGACTGGATCTTTTTAAGGAACGTTAAAGAACAGTGGTACAACTTAACCAACAGGAAAGGTTTCCTTTCTATTAAGGTTCGCCGTGAGACTGCTGCTGGTAAAATGAATCCATCGTTTGTAGCGAGGCGACAGCAGCATACAACGTTTACCGCTTCCACCTCTATTATGTTCAACCCGCAGACTGAAAATGAAAAGGCAGGCTTAACATGTTTTATAAATGAAGACCACTTTTATTTTATTTGCAGGTCCAAGGAGAATAATAAGGACGTGGTTCAGTTATACCAATCACCTAAAAACGCAACTGATAGCAATAGCATGCTACTACTGGCTACAAAAGTATTACCCAGTGGGAACGGCTCTTTGCAGCTTAAAGTAGACGCAAAGGCCCACAATTATTCATTCTATTACAGCACGAATAATAAAGACTGGAAACTGGTAAAGGATAATGTTGACGGCAAATTTTTAAGTACAAAAGTAGCTGGCGGATTTGGGGCTAATTTCGTTGGAAACACTTTAGCATTGTATGCAACTTCTTTAGGCACACCCGCAAACAATACCGCTCTTTTCGATTGGTTTGAGTACAAGGGAAACGATGAGGTGCATAAGTAATTCTAAAAACCAAAGCTCATTCTATACCCGGAAGTTCTGTTTACCCTGCGCTATTTTAATAATACTGCCACTAAGCCTGGTAAATAGGTGAAACCACTGATGACATAAAAAGATTCGGTACAAGTGAGTGACACAACAGAAGCTCCACAGAGAGTAAATGTTAGTCTACAAAAAATTCTTTTTTTTATTAACGGGCAAGTACTTTAAAAAAAATAAGAGGGAAACAACTGGTTGCAATAGATTTGTTACTACTCTTTTAAGTATGAAGCAGGATAAGGAAATAACGATTTATGACATTGCAGATAAATTAAAAATATCGGCAGCAACAGTTAGCCGTGGACTCCAAGGCAATACTGCGGTTAGTGCAAAAACGAGGAAGAGAATAGTAGATAAGGCAAAGGAACTGGGTTATCGATCGAATAATTTCGCCAGTAATCTTAGAAAAAATAAAACCCATACCATTGGTGTGTTGATGCATGAATTGAACAGCACTTTCATGCTTTCGGTATTGAGCGGCATTGAGAAGGTGATTGCTGAAACTGATTATGATATCATTATTGCACACTCGGCAGAATCGGGCGAGAAAGAGGTGGCTAATGCGCATAACCTTTTTCATAAACGAGTAGATGGATTGATTGCATCCCTCGCATTTGATACACCTGACCTTTCGCATTTTGAACAGTTCGTGAGTAAAAAAATTCCGATTATTTATTTTGACAGGGTTGAAGAAAACAATGGCGGAACCAAGGTGATCATTAATAATTTTAAAGCTGGCTATGATGTAACCAAACACTTAATTGAACAAGGTTGTAAGCGAATTGCACATATTACGGGTAGCCTTACAAGAAACGTATATGACCAACGTTACAAAGGCTACATGTCGGCATTAGAAGAATTTAAAATAAAGTACGACGACAAACTGGTAATTGTAAACGATCTTAAAAAAGACAGTTGTATTACAGCAACGAAACAACTTTTGCAGATGAAGCAGCCACCGGATGCCCTGTTTGTAACAAATGATTTTTCAGCAGCTATTTGTATACAAACATTAAAGGAAGCAGGTATTAAAGTACCAGCCGACATTGCTGTTGCTGGCTTTAATAATGATACAGTCAGCACCATTATAGAACCCCGACTTACTACAATAAACTACTCAGGTTTTAACGTTGGAGGAACAGCGGCTCAAATGCTCATCAATCACTTAAAGGGAAACATCAACATCAATTTTACTAATACCGTTGTTTTAAATTCAGAGTTGATTGTAAGAGAATCTACTTTAAGAAAGAAGGTGACGAAGTAAAAGCTAATACTTGTTAGCTTGTCTCCTTACCATCCCTTTGTTGTTCCTGGCAATTGCACAAAGGTTCCCTTATGATTAATAGGATGAGCTTTAAAAATCAAAAAACGATTTTCTACTTCGATATCAGTCAACGGAAGAATTAATGGGAGTACATGTAGAGAAGCAAAACCCGAAACTATTATAACAGAAGTTTCAGGCGCTTTAGCGGAGACTGAGGGATTCGAACCCTCGATACCCTTTCGAGTATACACACTTTCCAGGCGTGCTCCTTCAACCACTCGGACAAGTCTCCAACTTTTATAATACAATTTGCATCACTAAAAGGGCTGCAAAAATAAGTATTGAGAGTTACCAGCCGAATATTTTTTCAGCGTTGGCGGTAGTTATAGCTGCCACCTCTTCTTCACTTACGCCTTTTACTTCCGAAAGCTTTTTTACAACATGCTGTATATAACTGCTTTCGTTTCGTTTACCTCTAAAAGGAACCGGGGATAAATAAGGCGAGTCTGTTTCTAAAACGATATGCTCTAAAGAAATGTTTTTCAAAGTTTCATCAAGATCAGATTTTTTATAAGTGAGCACACCACCTATGCCTAAATAAAATCCGAGGTCTATTATCTGGTTTGCAAAATCTACGTTTTCACCAAAGCAATGAAAGATTCCTTTCAATCCATTTTTAGCAAAAGGAGTAACTGCCTCAATAGTTTCTTTCATTGCATTACGGGTATGTATAACAATTGGAAGGTCGTATTCAATAGCCAATTCCATTTGTCTTCTAAACGCTTCGTGCTGCTGATTTATGAAAGTTGTATCCCAATAAAAATCAAGACCGATTTCCCCTATTGCCACAAACTTTCTCTTTTGCAACCACTCCTCTACAATTTTTATTTCATCTTCAAAATTGCCTTTTACTGATACGGGATGCAATCCCATCATGGGAACGCATTCGGCGTAGCGCTTCTCCAGGTCAATCATTGCATCATGTGTTTCACTATCAATTGCCGGAAGGTAAAACCGCTCTACACCTGCTTTTCTCGCTCTTGCAATTACCTCATCTACATCATCAAAAAATTCATTTACATACAAATGAGTATGTGTATCTATTATCCTCATAAAACAAAATTCATGTTTTTTTATTTCTAATTACCATGTTGTTATGGCTGCACTTTCCAAAAACTAGAAACATTGAAGCCCGAAATATTTTAGCCAATAAAAATAAAATTGATGTTGCTGCGTTTATATGTTGCAACTGTATAAGTGTTACAAACAAACAAAAAAGCAGAAGCAAAAAATTAAAAATCAACAGGCTAACTTAAAGAATAAAAGACAGGAAAAGGAATCAAAAAAACATCCGTACTCGAACTTCCTATAGTTCCGACTTACATTATTTAAAAATCGTTTTCATAGGGTACGGATTAAAATCGGGCCGGGGTTTCTACCCCAGGCCCTTGTTTATTTTACGGCCTTTTTTATTGACCAGGCTCTCCATCTTCCTTCATCTTTTCTTGCGTCGCACTCTTGTACTAATATAGCTTTATTCAGCTTTTCCAAAAGCGTAAATACACGCAGTTGAACAAAGGGTCTTTGTACCAACTGCATTCCATAGTCAAAAAGAAAAGATGCCAATAGAATCAAAAAGATGAAGTGATTGCGACGCAACGATGCTGCTATGAAAAAGCAAAGCTGGTATTACATGAATCTATAAAAGTTGATAAAGTACTTATTCAATAACCCTAAAACTAAAACCCTTTTCAATAAAAAACTCCAACGCTTTTGGCAATGCATACTTAAGGCGACTGTAAGCTTTTTCGCTATCATGAAACACAATGATAGAGCCTGCTTTTGTGTTTGACACGACATATTTCAGGCACTTCTCGGGAGTAATTTTTAAATCAAAATCAGCACTTAAAACGTCCCACATAATTATCCTGAACTTCTTCTTCAACTGCTGTACCTGGAAGTTGGAAATTCGTCCGTAAGGAGGGCGGTAAAGATTGCTGTCAATGAACTTCCGTGCGGTCATTACATTATTGAGGTAAGTAGCATCATCCGTTTTCCAACCGTTTAAATGATCTTGCGAGTGGTTACCAACTCTATGACCATCATTCAAAATTCTTGCATATACATCAGGGAATTGCTCAACGTTTTTACCCAGGCAAAAGAACGTTGCTTTAGCATTGTATTGTTGCAAAGTATCTAAAACAAAAGTGGTAACAACCGGGTGAGGACCATCATCAAAAGTTAGAAAGATAGACTGATCCTCTACAGCTATTTTCCATGTTAATGAAGAATAGATTTTACTAAGCAACCAAGGTGTCTTCACTAAATACATAAAGGTTATTTTGATAAACAGATTGATAAAACGCACCTGCAAAGAAATACGAATGTAGTACTTCGCCTGCTTTATTCGTAAGCAACCAGGTGCACTATTTTTCCATTAGCAACATCCATTTTGCCGTTTGTTGCGATAAACTTTTTTTGTGAAGGTTCATCTGTCAACAGCTTGTCTAAGAAGGTCTTTAATTTCTCGTGGCTAATGGTTGGAGGTGCGCCATTGCCAACAGCAGTGCGTACATAACTTGCAAGTATCGACGGATAAGCAAGGTTATTCAATCGCGTTGTAGCAAATAGATCAGTACATATAATACGGTTACCAGTAACCGCTACAAAGCCAGCAAAAGCACTGTCAGATTGCCTGTACTTTCTTGTAAAAAAATTGATGTAACCAGTGTCTTCTATAACAGCGTCTTTAAAAAGCTTTAGGTACGATGCAGTGGAAGACATCCTATTATTTAACGCCAACTGGTTATCAATTTCTTTCCAAACAGTAGACTGCCTTTTACTCCTATCCATCACTTTTCGCAATTCTACATTTGCTGAGCCCCTGTGTTTAAATCCCTTAGGCTTCCTATCCCACCTACCCTTTTCAATACAATAAACTTTTACATAATCGGTAGAGCCTGCAGCAATCACTTTTGTTTCAGCCATCACCCGGTCTTGCTTGCCGCCACTAACAACTTGTCCGCTCGTAATAAAAATATCTTCCTTCGAACGGTTTTTTATTTCGAGCCAGTTAACATCGCCACCCTTTTTGCCATCAATTTCTCTCACTTTCACCCTGCTGTTTTGCATCGCTTCCACCAACGTCATGCTTTCTGCAGGCGGTGGCACGGTGGGCTTTGCTGCATCCTTGTCTTTAAATCTTATTGGTATTAATTGTAAATTTTTGTAGGTCCACACGCTATCGTACTGCACCCTCAGTTTTGCATACGTAAGCTGTGCCGATGCAGGTAAGACAAACCAACATAACAGGTATCCCAATAAAAAAAAGTGTTTCATTTTACACGCTGTTTTGCATTCTTCTTTTAATACCAGCACCATTTTTCATAGCATCATCGTTGCGTCGCAATCACATTATCGGCAACTCAATTATCAACTTTAGTTTCCATTTTATGATCGCTTCCTTTCACTTACGAAACGTTGAAGATATATTTTTACAATAAAGACCGCCATGTAAAAAACACCGCTGTTATCTTTGCACCATTATGGAAAAGAAAGTACGGGTACGATTTGCGCCATCTCCTACCGGCGGACTTCACCTTGGTGGAGTAAGAACGGTTTTATATAACTATTTATTTGCTAAGCAACTCGGCGGCGAGTTTATTTTACGAATTGAAGATACTGATCAAACACGCTTTGTGCCCGGCGCCGAAGAATACATACAGGAGTGCCTTGCCTGGTGCGGATTAACGCCCGATGAAAGTCCATTGCATGGTGGACCATATGCGCCGTACCGCCAAAGCGAACGTAAGGAAATGTACAGGCAATACGCCGAACAATTAGTAGCACAAGGAAACGCTTACTACGCTTTCGATACTCCTGAAGAGTTGGATGAGATGAGGGTGAAATTCAAAACAGAAGAGAACACTTCCCCTCAATATAATTTACAGGTACGCAACAAAATGCGTAACTCGTTAACCCTGTCACAAGGCGAAGTAAAACAATTACTTGCAGAAGGAGTACCTTACGTTGTACGTATAAAAATGCCGGAGAACGAAACCATATCTTTTACTGATATGATTCGCGGTGATGTAGAATTTAATTCCTCCCTTGTTGACGATAAGGTTTTGTTGAAAGGAGATGGAATGCCAACGTATCACTTAGCTGTTGTGGTTGACGATTACTCGATGAAGATAACACACGCATTTCGCGGTGAAGAATGGCTACCGAGCGCACCGGTTCATATTTTACTATGGAAATATTTGGGTTGGTACAAGGAGATGCCACAGTGGGCGCACCTTCCATTAATAATGAAACCGGATGGTCACGGCAAGCTAAGTAAACGCGATGGAGACCGCCTCGGCTTTCCTGTTTTTGCGATGAACTGGACCGATCCAAAAACTAATGAATTAACAACTGGTTTCCGCGAACTGGGATTTTTACCGGAAGCGTTTATAAACATGTTAGCAGTATTAGGCTGGAACGACGGAACGGAGCAAGAACTTTTTACCATCGATGAACTGATCGAAAGATTCTCAATGGAGAAAGTGCATAAAGGCGGGGCAAAATTCGACTTTGAAAAAGCAAAATGGTTCAACCACGAATGGATAAAAAGAACCCCCGCAACTGCTTTTAAGCCGCAAGTAAAAAAGCTATTTGAAGAGAATAATATACAGGTTGAGGACGAAGCAAAATTTGAACAGGTGCTTGAAACGGTAAAAGAAAGATGCACACTTCTTCCTGATTTCGTACAGCAAGCTTCCTTCTTTTTTAAGGCGCCTCAAACATTAGATGTTGCTTCAGTTAAACCAAAATGGAACGAAGACAAAGCAAGGTTCTTTGATATTGTGTGCGAGAAGTTTACTGTATTAGAAGACTGGACAGCATCAGGAATTGAAACCCTGTTTAAAGAAACCGCAACTGAAAAAGCAATTAAAGTTGGCGAACTCCAACTACCATTCAGGATAATGTTAGTGGGTGGAAAATTTGGACCAACTGTTTTTGATATTGCTGCATTAATAGGAAAAGTAGAAACTATAGACAGAATTAAATATGCACTTACTCAGTTTTAGGAGCACCCGAATCGTTCAATTATGTAGTTGAACTGAAAAGCTGAATTGAAATATTAGCGTACAAGTGAGTGACACAACGATGCTTAATAGTACCACCACTGCTTGCACCCAAAGAGAGAAGTTGTTAAAATAATAAAGCCGGTTAATACGCCGGCTTTATTATTTTACTTCATCATCAACAAGCTGTAATTAAGCCAGCGATTTTCAAAAGTTACTGGTAGCACAGCGTTTAGTATTTTTGTACAAATCTGCATTGCTGATGAATACTAAACGGAAAAGACCTCTGAGAATTTTAGTAGCCAAAGTAGGCCTTGACGGGCACGATAGAGGTGCAAAAGTGATAGCCACTTCACTTCGCGATGCAGGAATGGAGGTAATTTACACAGGGCTACGCCAAACACCCGAAATGGTAGTAAACGCGGCGCTACAGGAAGATGTGGATGCTATTGGAATAAGCATACTAAGCGGTGCACACATGACGGTTTTTCCCAAGGTTATTATGCTTATGAAGGAGAAACAAATGGACGATGTGCTACTAACAGGCGGCGGAATAATTCCTGAAAATGACATGAAAGAACTGCAGGAAATGGGTGTAGGAAAGTTATTTCCACCCGGCACACCAACCAATGATATTAAATTATATATTACCGATTGGGTGAGTAATAATAGAAATTTTTAAAATTTCTGTCTATTTATCAGGTATTATTAACCGCAGCAGCTAGTTTTTGCTTTTTTAAAAGGATGAATTAGTATATTCATTTCAATTATGAGTGCATATTCCATTTTAGAAGCGTACCTGGAGCAACCTAATGTTTGGGATGAAATGTTTAGCGCAGAAGGCATACGCCCTCCATATAAAAATTTCGTTTCCGCAATAGAGAACCTGCCTCCTGTTGAAATGACCCATAAAGATGACCTTGCGAAGAAGCTTTTTATGAGCCAGGGAATCACCTTTACTGTATACAATAGTGGGGAAGGCATTGAAAAGATCTTCCCTTTCGACATTATTCCCCGCATCATAAGAAACGAAGAGTGGAAATTAATTGAAGCAGGCATTAAGCAAAGGCTAAAAGTGCTCAACGTTTTTTTAAAAGATATTTACCACGAGCAATTCATTCTAAAAGACGCAATAGTTCCTGCCGATCTTATCTTTTCCTGCCCAGCTTTTTTAAGGGAAATGATGAATGTAAACGTACCCTTCGATATTTATACTCACATCGCAGGTGTCGATCTTATAAGAGATTCCGATGGCAGTTTCTATGTGCTTGAAGATAACTTGCGCACCCCTTCCGGCGTATCATACATGCTGGAGAACAGGAGCATCACTTATCGCATCTTCCCCGATCTGCTGCCTAAAAACAATGTATTATCTGTAAAAGATTATCCTGACCTATTGTTTAAAAACCTTATCAACATCGGCAGGCAAAACACACACGATCCAACTGTTGTTTTGCTTTCTCCCGGCATTTACAACTCTGCATATTTCGAGCATTCAACCCTAGCGAGGCTAATGGGAATTGAGTTAGTGGAAGGCCGCGACCTTGTAGTTGACAACCATAAAGTATACATGAAAACTACTAAGGGATTGCAGAAAGTAGACGTAATCTATCGTCGGGTTGACGATGAATTTATCGATCCATTGGTGTTTCGGCCCGATAGTATGCTCGGCGTCCCCGGACTTTACTGGGCTTACAGGAAAGGAAACGTAGCCATAGTGAACGCAATGGGTAATGGCGTTGCTGACGACAAAGCCATTTATTCATATGTGCCTGATATGATTCGGTACTACCTTAATGAAGAACCCATCCTTAAAAATGTGCCTACTTACCAATTGGCAAACCAGGAGGAACGGGAATTTGTATTTGCTAACATGGAGCGGATGGTGATAAAGAAAACAAACGAGTCTGGCGGTTACGGTATGCTTATCGGCAGTGCCGCTACCCAAAAAGAAATGGATACTTTTAAAGAGGACATTCTTAAAGATCCACGAAGCTTTATTGGCCAGCCAATTATAAGCCTTTCATCAACGCCTTGTTATATCAATGGTTTTTTACAGCCTCGTCGTGTTGATCTTCGGCCGTTCGCTTTGTATGGCCCGGATGGTATTGATATTGTGCCGGGCGGGCTTACAAGGGTGGCCCTAAAAGAGGGTTCTTTGGTGGTAAATTCGTCGCAAGGTGGTGGCAGTAAAGACACGTGGGTGTTGGCGTAAAAGCGTGAGCGGGTAAACAACAAAAGAATCCTTTTTTTGATCCGAACCGCATTACTACTATTGATCTTTACTTGCGTCGCACTCTTGTACGTTCATATCATTATTCAGCTAAAATAAAGTTGCAAATTGTACTTATAGTACTCAAATAAAAAACTACAAATAAGAATGTTAAGCCGTGTTGCAGAAACTATATTTTGGCTGGGTCGCTACATGGAAAGAACAAACGGTATGCTCCAGGTTATTCGAACGAGTTATATCTCTTCGCAGGATGAAGTGAGTGATTACAGTTGGCAGCCCTTGTTATTAACCTACGGCAATTTAAAAAAAGAAGCTGTAAAAGGCTTAGACGAATCATCGCTGTTAATTTTCGATCAGCTCATATTTAATCGCGAGAATCCGTCTTCCATTTTCAATAATGTAACTACATCCCGAGAAAATGCGCGTGCAATACAGGACCATATTACAAAAGAAGTATGGCAGTGCCTCAACGATTATTACCACGCTATAAGAGATGTCCAACTCGAAAAGCAGATCAAATTCGCAGACCCTATTTCGGTGATAGATAACCTTATTAAATACTGTTTCCTTTACACTGGTACTATGGATATGACCATGCCGCGTGGAGAAGGCTTCACCTATTTAAACATTGGTAAATTTTTAGAAAGAGCTGTTCTTACTACCGACGTTATCAGGATAAAGCTAAGTGAGATTAATTACGAATTAGAGGAGCAGGAAGAAGCACCCGAATGGAAATACTTGCTGTATTCGTTATACGGCTACGAGCAGTATTTTAAAATTTACCGCGGCAATTTTAAACCTGAGTTTGTTTTGCAAATGGTACTGCAAAACACATTCTACCCTCATTCAATTTTATACAGCTTAGAACAGGTGGACCTGTACTTTAAAAGGCTAAGAACAGCAAGTTTACCAGCCAGTTACCAGGAAGTAGAATTTATTATTGGCAAAACAATGAACGCTGTGAAATACCGAAAAATAGACAGCTTCGAACCGGGAGAATTTAATAAATACTTATTAGAACTTAGAAGCTCACTTTTTCAAATAGCACAATCATTTAGTAAGAACTATTTTGGAATTTCTTAATTACTACCACTATGCCTTCTTATAAAATCAAGCATACCACCCGCTACACTTACGAAAGCAACGTAATAGATTGCACCAACCAGGTAATGCTTTTTCCGCTTGCGGATGGAAAACTGGAAGTTAGAAAACATGACCTATCGATCTCATACACCCCTACTGTTGAAGTATTTACTGACTTCTTTGGCAATCGTGTTGGCGTATTCTCCGTAATAAAGCCACACCGCGAATTACTAATCGTTTCTGAAGCTGAAGTAATTACCAAACCTGTTCTATTCCCCATGGATGACCAGCCGGCGCAGGAACAGTGGCAATATTTAACCGGCCTGAAAAACAAGGTACTGTTTTTCGATTACCTGCAACGGGAAGGCTTTGAAAGTGCAGGAGAAGTAGCCCAAGTAATAAAGGAAATTGTAGACGAAAACAAAACACCTTTCAATACCTCGCTCAATTTATCATCATACATCAACAACAACTTCGAATATAAAAAAGGCGTTACCAATGTTGAAACCCGCACACACGAAGTGTGGAAACTGAAGGCAGGCGTCTGCCAGGACTTTGCACACATGCTCCTTGTTATGTTAAGAATTGCTGGCATTCCTGCACGGTACGTGAGCGGCTACATTTGCCCAAAAGATGAAGGTGTGCGAGGAGAAGGTGCAACCCATGCATGGGTTGAAGCTTTCATGCCCAACTACGGCTGGATGGGCTTAGACCCAACCAACAACTGCATTGTTACCGATGGTCATGTACGCCTCGCTGTTGGCAGAAGCTTCAGCGATTGTACACCGGCAAAAGGCACTTATAAAGGCACAGGCGAGCACACACTGGAAGTATCTGTGCACATAGAAAATGGCAATCCCTCTACACTAACACCCACCCCATTTTCACCTGTTCTGCATAATCCTTCAATCACTACAACTTCATCAAATTCGTATAGAAGTTTTGTGGAGATGAAACAACAGCAACAACAGCAGTAGTAAGACAAAAGCTGTACTAATACTTGGTTCGCGCAATTATCCCTAATCTTATACCTTTGATTTCCTCAAAATCAAAAGTATGTATACAAGCATTTTAACTGCTACGGAAAATAATATTTGCACTATCACCATTAATCGCCCTGATAAATTAAATGCTATTAACAGCACGGTGATGGAGGAGCTAGGCAAGGCAATGGACGAAGTGTACAACGATGCAGAAATACATGCAGTCATCATAACAGGATCGGGAGCAAAAGCTTTTGTGGCTGGTGCTGATATCAGCGCCTTCCATGGGTTGAGTGTTGAAGAAGGAAAGCAGATCGCAAAGTTTGGCTTGGATGTATATTTTAAAATCGAGAATTCCCCTAAGCCTGTTGTTGCTGCCGTTAACGGCTTTGCCTTAGGTGGAGGATGCGAGTTAGCCATGGCTTGTCATTTTAGGATCGCAAGTGATAATGCAAAGTTTGGTCAGCCTGAAGTTAACTTGGGCCTTATTCCCGGGTACGGCGGAACACAACGGCTCGTGCAGTTGGTAGGAAAAGGACGAGCGATCGAGTTAATGATAACTGGCAACATGATAGACGCTAACACAGCTCTTCAATATGGTCTTGTAAACTATGTTGTTCCGCAAGATGAGTTGTTGAACAAAGCAAAATCAATATTAGATATAGTTAATACAAAGGCTCCGTTGGCAGTAGCTAAATGCATTGAAGCGGCTAATGCCGTATACAACGAAAGCATCAACGGGTACGACGTTGAGATGAATGGATTTGGTAATTGCTTTGGCACTGAGGACATGAAAGAGGGCACAGCTGCTTTCCTCGAAAAAAGAAAAGCAAGCTTTAAAGGCAGGTAGTTTTCTCGCAGGATTTATAAAAAACAAATGCTGGATTTTTAATACCAGCATTTGTTTTTTTATAGCATCATCGTTGCGTCGCAATCACTTTATCGGTAGTACTTATGGCAGCAGTTCTTAAGAACGCTTTTGCCTGCAATAAAAACCTCACGATGACGGTGAAGAACTAATGGTCGCATCTCTCTTGCTGAATAGAATTACAAAAAGTACAAGAGTGCGACGCAACGGCTGCTTAATCAATGTTACTAAACCATGGCTCAAAAAAAAGAACCAGCTACTCTTTTACTTTCCTTATAATTAATGCAAGCAGCGAGATACAAATACCCAGCACGAGGGTAATTACAAAAGCCCACTGCATACCAAATGTTTCAGAAATAAAACCGACTATTAGCGGCCCTAATAAAAAGCCAAGGAAACCGATCATGGTTACAGATGTAAGCGCGTACGATGGTAGCATTTTACTCGATTTGCCAGCCAACGAATAAATGACGGGAACAGTGGTGGCATTGCCAAAGCCGACCAATAAAAAACCAAGCGTAGCCAATAAAAGCGAGGGAAACAATACCACTACAAGAAACCCCGCGGCTACTAAAATGCCGTTTATTACCAGCATGCGGGTAGCGCCTAATTTGTCAACAATTTTATCTCCTGTTAACCTCCCGATCGACATTGCAATGATGAAAGCAGTATAGCCAAATGTAGACCTGCTTTTTTCAACACCAACCACTTTGTCAAAATATTTAATGATCAAATCTATGGATGTTCCTTCGAAAAGCATGGT
>JAQBNN010000157.1 GCA_028288505.1 Segetibacter sp.
GAACAGAGAAGTTAAGCCCGCCATGGCCGATGGTACTGGTATACTAACCGGGAGAGTAGGTAGCTGCCATATCTATTATATCAATACAGCCTCACAGTCTTACTGTGGGGCTTTTTGATTCTATAGATCTAATCCTTCAATTTTTAGCCATTTGGTCATTACCTCCCTCATATCTTCATTAACATAAATAAAACGGAAGATAACTTTTACTTGCTTAGTATTTACAACGATATCTCTAGATACTCTAGGATCAACAAAGACTTCTGATACAACCTCCATTTGCCGAATGTCAATTTATCAAGAAGGTAATGTCTCGGTTGTCCACCTACCACTTCCGATAAGTTGTGAGGTAATCCGACAACTTTTATCTCATCCTTTTCATTAATATAAACCATATAGGGCTTAATTTCCTGAACACCTGTCTTCCCATCAATACTTTTCGAAAGGAAATTTTAGTACACGTCTTTGTTTAATTGCGCTCCAGCAGGTCTTAATAAGATCTTTTATTCTTTGTTCCATTTTCATTATTTCTTTTATTAGTACCAATTTTACCTTGTATATCTGCTGGTACCCGCGTCTCCGAATTTTTTTAAAATATTTAAAGTATATAGCTATAATAAAAAAAGTCCGGCAGTTGCCAGACTTTACAGATTTTGTTTGAACAGGAATTAATAACGATTGAATCCACCACCGCTACCGCCGCTGCTGCTTCCGCCGCCACGATTACGATTAAATCCACCGCCGCTGCCACCAGTTCCGCCGCGATATCCACCGCCGCCACCGCTGTCGCCGCCAAAGCTTCTTTTCTTAAATCCACCGCCGCCACCAGTTCCGCCGTCTTTCGGACGAGGTTGTGATTCGTTTACGACAATCTTTCTTCCAGAAACGTCAGTTTCGTTTAGTTGACTGATAGCATTGCGACCTGCTTCATCATCAGACATTTCAACAAAACCAAAACCTTTACTGCGGTTACCGTTAAATTTGTCGGTAACAATTTTAGAAGAAAGAACTTCTCCGTAAGGTGAGAAAAGATCTGTTAAGTCCTGCTCAGTCATAGTCCAAATGAGGTTTCCAACGTAAAAGTTCATTTGTAAAACTTTAAAAAAATAAATAAATAACCCATAATGAACACAGCGAACAACGTACCAGAGAAACATTTACTTTAAAACGTCCAGGAGAACTATTGTGAAACTGTAAAGATCATTAAGGCGCTAACGAAGATAGAGATTTATTTCATTAATCATATCTTTCTCATAATTTATATGAAGATTATTATGGAAAGTTGAAGAATTATTATTAATGGCCTAAACGCCGAAATTTGCCTTGTTTGGAGATAGTGGTCTGACGAATAACGGTAGAAAGTACAAGGGAGTGATACAACGATGATGCTATAAAAAGCAAATGCATGCACCAAAAAAATAGAAAATAAAAAAGCCTTGAATTAATTCAAGGCTTTAAAAAGATTTATTATCCAGCGATTTTATGCTTCTGTAGTGCTTTCTGCAGCAGGAGCATCACTTCCACCTTCAACTCGTCTTACAACCGGTGGATTTCTCCTCGTTCTTTGGGCTTTGCGATTTTCATCACTACGCTTTTTCATTTGGGCTTCGTGCTCGCCGTGCCATGACTGAAACTTCGTCATTGCAGTAGCCTCATCGAATAATCCCAAGGTAACACCACGTAAAAGGTGTTTTAGATAAAGCACTCCCTTGAAAGAGAGAATTCTCCGAACTGTATCGGTTGGTTGGGCACCTTTGTGCAGCCAATCAAGCGCTTTCTGACGGTCTAACTGAATAGTAGCCGGAACAGTTAATGGGTTGTAAGTTCCAATCTTTTGGATAAACTTACCATCTCTTGGTGCACGTGCATCAGCCACTACTATAAAGTAGAAAGGGCGTTTTTTGCTTCCGTGTCTTTGCAGTCTCATTTTAACTGGCATCTTAAATAGAAATTTAAATGCGTGAAAGAATAGGTTTTCAACGTGGGCGAAGGTAGGGGATAATGGCAAAAAATCCAACAGGCTTTTGGTATTTAATATTAAAATTTGCCTAAGCAAGGATTAGAACCTGTGTACACTTTTATTAATCAGGATTAGTTGTAAACAAAGACGGCATATCGATCAAAGAAAGCTACCAGGGGCATCGTTTTTGTTGCCCTTTCAGGCTACGTAATATTATAACATGAAATCAAAATCAGCATTAATTATTGTTTTTGTCTTAGGAATGGCGGCCGGAGTTTTTATTGTTTCTCAAATGGCTTTTAAAGAAGGCGGTGAAGAAAAGAAAGCTAAAAACAACCAGTTTGCAGCGACTATTTCAGCACCAAAGCTTCCGGCAGCAATGACTTTTGCCGGAGAAAAAGTTCCGCTCGAAAGGCAGGAGATAAGGGAACAGTTTGACAGGGAACTTATTTATAACTATTACAGCCAGGGACATATTTTATACCTCTTGAAGTTGTCGAAGCGGTTTTTTCCTATAATTGAGGAGAGGCTTAAGGCTAACAATGTTCCTGACGATTTTAAGTACCTGTGTGTTGCGGAGAGCAATCTTCAGAACTTGACATCAAGGGTAGGTGCACAAGGTTACTGGCAGTTTATGACTACCACCGGACCGGGGTACAATTTAGAGATAAGACAAGATGTGGACGATCGCTATAATATAATTAAGTCGACCGATGCAGCTTGCGCGTATTTAAAGCAGGCCTATAACAAATTTGGTAATTGGACTGCTGCTGCGGCTTCTTATAACTGTGGCCAGGGAGGTTATAACGGCCAAGCTACTTTTCAACAGACTAAGAATTATTACGACCTCTTATTGCCTGATGAAACCAACAAATACATTTTTAGAATACTGAGCTTTAAGCACATTATGAGCAATGCGGAAGAGCTCGGCTTTAAATTAACCGATGAAGATTTATACCAGGATATTCCTACGCGAACAGTTACTGTAAATTCTTCTATAAGTAACCTGGCACAGTGGGCTATTGATAATGGTACCACTTACAAAATGGTGAAGCGATTAAACCCATGGCTGCGCTCAAGAGCCTTAGTTTTAAAAGGAAAACCTTACGAAGTTAAGATCCCTTCAAAGTAAAGTGTAAGCAGTTTGTTGATGAAAGAGTTGCTGATAAAGTGATTGCGACGCAACGATGACGCTATAAAATACTAAAGCCGGTATTGAAAGAATATTCTTAAAGGAGAGGGAAATAAAAATGCCGTATAATCACGCGGCATTTTATTTGTATTCTTTTTGACCAGGCAGTTAAACTACATTCAGCTTTTCTTGCGTCGCACGTTTGTACTATCGTGCTTGCTTCAGCAATTGAATGCCTTATCTTTTCATACCGGGCATGTTACCAAAGCCCATCGGCATTTTGTTCATCATTTTCATCATTTGGCGCATTTGCTCAAACTGCTTCATAAAGGCATTTACATCAGCTACTTCTTTTCCGCAGCCTTTTGCAATTCTTTGTTTGCGACCAGGGTTAATTTCATCAGGATTAGACCTTTCATACGGGGTCATGCTATGAATGATAGCCTCAATACCTTTAAAAGCATCGTCACTAATGTCAACATCCTTTATAGCTTTTCCAACGCCAGGGATCATACCCATCAGGTCTTTTAGGTTACCCATTTTTTTGATCTGTTGTAGCTGATCTAAAAAGTCCTGGAAGTCAAACTGGTTCTTCCTGATCTTTTTCTCCAGTCTTTTAGCCTGCTCTTCGTCGTATTGGGCCTGTGCTTTTTCAACAAGCGTTGTAATGTCACCCATACCAAGTATCCGCTGCGCCATCCTATCAGGATAGAACACGTCAAGGGTATCGAGCTTTTCGCCGCTGCTCACAAACTTGATTGGCTTTTCTACTGTATACTTTATAGATAAAGCGGCACCACCACGAGTATCCCCATCCAACTTAGTTAAAACAACACCACTGAAATCCAGTCTTTCATTGAAAGCTTTTGCTGTGTTTACAGCATCCTGGCCAGTCATACTGTCCACTACAAACAGTATTTCTTGTGGATTGACAGCGGTTTTTATATTCGCCACCTCGTTCATCATTACCTCATCTATGGCAAGACGACCGGCTGTATCAATAATAACAACGTTCTTGTTTTTCGCTTTAGCTTCTTTAATGGCGTTCTGAGCAATTTCTACAGCATTCTTGTTTTCTCTTTCAATGTATACATCTACTCCAATTTGTCCACCCAACACCATTAATTGATCAATAGCTGCAGGGCGATAAATATCAGCAGCAACAAGTAAAGGACTTTTGCCTTTTTTTAATTTGAGGTAATTAGCAAGCTTACCGGAAAAAGTAGTTTTACCACTACCCTGTAAACCAGCAATAAGAATAACAGCAGGGTTACCCGTAATATTAAATTCGCTTTCGGTTCCGCCCATTAAATCGGCTAGTTCATCCTTAACTATTTTAGTCATTAACTGGCCTGGGCTAACGGCGTTGATTACTTTTTCTCCAAGTGCTTTATCTTTTACCCGATCAGTAAAGTCTTTAGCAATTTTATAGTTAACATCAGCATCAACAAGGGCGCGCCTTATTTCTTTTACTGTTGCGGCAATGTTTAGGTCGGTAATTTTTGCTTCACCTTTCAGGTTTTTAAAGGCTCCTTCGAGCCGCTCACTTAAACTCTCAAACATCTGTCTCTATTTTAATTTTGTAATTGCTTTTTGAGTGAAATTTTGTTGAAATTTTTATTACATACTTAAAGCGCTCAATCCCTTAAACCTTTTTGCATTTGAAACTAATGTCGCTCATTGTGTTGCCGATAAATGTAATGCGACGCAACGATGATGCTATGAAAAACATAGCTGGTTTCAAAACATGCAAGCAGCTTTAATTTGCAAAAATAAAAAAGTGAATATAACAAAGTCATATTCACTTTATGTGAGCAAATATACTTACTTGAACAGGAACATCATTCAAGTGAGTCGAAAACA
>JAQBNN010000219.1 GCA_028288505.1 Segetibacter sp.
GTACCGGGGGAAAAATTTACGAGTTGCATTTTCATCTCCTTTGTCCATGCCGTTATTGTATCATTATACCACTCGTAAGGAGGAATAAAAAAGTTGATTGAATATCTTTTAACGCCATGCTTTTCAATAGCTTTTATGTTTGCTCCCAGGTCTCTTCTAAACTCAACTTTAGTTACCAATAAGCTGTCTCGTTTATCCCAATCGCAATACAACAAATGCTGGTCGCTATGCGGACCTAAATAGTGGCCTTGCTGCTTAATCCTCTGAATTAAAGTTGAGAAGTTTTTGTTTCTATAAAACCTACCCGTCAGAAAGAAGGAGGCTTTTGCTTTGTACTTTTCCAAGGCATTCAAAATTACCTCTCCTCCATCTGCAAATTCATCACCCGTAAATACTACTGCAATTTTTTTTTACTTGTGTTACCTCTTATGATAGCACCTTTCTGCAAAGTTGGTGAAAGTTCTTTTCGAGATTCCGCTTCTTTAGCGGCCAGCAAATAAATAAGTGATGCGGTGCCATCCATCGTAGGTTCATTGGTACTGTAATCGCCATAGTCATCATGGTAAAGGGCCAGGCTGCTTTGAAACGCTTCATACTCGTCTGCATCTTTTAAAGCAATGCCGATAAGACCTTTATAGATGGAAGTATAAACAGGCCCGTCAACAAGCCCTCCGTTAATAGGATAGTTTTTTAAATGAGTAAATGCACTGTGCGGATCAACAGGAGTATCGCCCCATGTTGGCAAACCGTACACCATACTGGTTCCCCAAGGGTTGCAGCCAAACAACCAGTCAAAGTTTGCCTGCTCTAATTCATCAAACGTTTTGTCGTTGGTCAATTGCTTATACCAATAACATTGAATAGCAAATGAAGTGGTAAGGTTATTACTGCACCAGATGAATGGTATTCCCCTATAAAAAGCATTGTTCTTTGCTTTGTTCCAAACCCTTTGTATGCCTGCACGATAGTAGCCAACAATACTATCAGCGTTAGAAGGCAGACTAGCAATCAATTCTTCTGTATAACCCGCTTTAGGAAAATTCTTTGGCAACCTTAATTGCTTAGCTAACTCGTAATGCCCAATATTAATGAAGGGATACCATTGATAATGACTTGCAGTATCCGCCCCTAACCATGGCGTTATTTTTTCCTGTTTTGCATTAGCGAGTGCTTGTACCATATACCAGCCATTGCCCCCGTTGCTGTTGTTCTTGTTCAACATATTATGTATGGCTGCGCCTGCAAGTTCCATATCATCTACCCAATTATCTTCAGCATATATATATGGTGATCTAACTGATACCGTTTGTGTAACACCTTTCTTTTTAGAGGCGAACGCATAAGCACTCATAGCCTTATCATAATAACCACTTTTCCTGCTCATGTGCTTAAAAGTACTGTCAGTAGAATAGAGAAAGTGAGCCAATGCAAATGCACTTGCAAATTTTGCCGCTGTGCTACTGGTACCTTTGGTGTTGTTTAAAAACTTTCCTCGTTGTTGTGGTTCTCCATTTACAAAGTACACAGGCCTTTCAAATCCCCTTCCATAAAAGCTGTCCTCCTTTGGTATTCGCATGCCCATATGGTCCCTGTCATCAGCCAATTGATTAAACATCAAATCCTGTCGCGGATGCATTTTTACGAGCCAGTCTAATCCCCATTTTGCTTCATCCAGTACATCTGCCATTCCATTTTTTCCATCTAATCCATTCGCTTCTTTTACATCGGCAAACACTGTTTGAAAGTCACGATATGCTGCTAATAAATGATAAGTAGCGTTTGCACTGGTAGTTGAATATTGCAGGTAATCACTCGCATCGTGCCAGCCGCCAACAACGTCAATATGCGTACTGTCGGGCATTGGACCATACAATGTATAACCGTCGTGCGTATGACAACTATCTTTTAAATAAGCATTAAAGCCACTCCGCTGCTGCCGCATATATTGCAAACAAAAATCTGCAGCACCTTTATAAACATCAACACCTATTTTAAAATTTGGAGAGGTTATGTTACCAGCCTTTAAATAATAAGTTCCTGGTTTTTTAAACAGCGAAAAGTTCAACCTGTAAGAACTTACGAAAGGCCCGTAGCTACCGAAATCTTTACCAGTGGTATTTGTATACACCGCTTTCTTACTCGCCGAATCTATCAATTGAAACGTAGTAAGCTTAGTCTGATTCTTACTCCCTAGCACTGCTACTTTTATGCCTGCAGGCGTATATCCTAATTGGTTAATTCTTATCCATGCTTGTGGCTCACTGTCGCTTTTATAGTAAGATGAAAGAGCAATCGAACCTATTATGACAGCTAATAAAAATGCAAGCTTTTTCATAAGTAATTAATAAGGAAGAAAATTACAACTTTCATGGTCATAAAACTTTAGACTCTTTTTGTTAGTGAGCATTGTACTACTATCAACATCGTTGTGTCACTCACTTGTACAGTAAAAACAATAGGCAGCATTTGCCTCATTGTCAATCAGCCCCACATCCTGCGAATATTAAGATTCTACAAGGTACAGATGGAATATGCCTGATCTTAAACACTTACTTTTAGCCTCTTAAAATTGCACTATGAAACTTGTAACTTATTTGAAAGACGGTAACGAACAGTTAGCCTGCTATGTAGATGGGTACTTATACGACATGGAAGTATTACATCCTGATATGCCTAATTCTATGAGTATTTTTTTAAGTTACTGGGATGATTATTTTCCTGTTGCACAAAAAGCAGAGAAAGCCATTCGCGAAGAATTGATCGGTAAAGAAAAGGGAACACCAATTTCAGGAATAGACTTGCTTGCACCAATCCCGTTTCCTACAAGTTGCAGAGATGGTTATGCTTTTCGTCAACACGTAGCAGCTGCACGCCGTAACAGGAAAGTAGATATGATCACAGAGTTTGATCAATATCCGATCTTTTATTTCACCAACCATCATAGCATCCAAGGCCCAGGTGAAGTAAAGTGTATGCCTGATCATTTTGAAAAACTCGACTTTGAATTGGAGTGTGCAATTGTAGTATGCAAGCCCGGTAGAAATATAAAAGCAGAAGAAGCTGATGAATATATTGGAGGACTGATGATTATGAATGATTTAAGTGCAAGACGTCTTCAAATGGAAGAAATGCTTTTAAACCTTGGCCCGGCAAAAGGAAAAGATTTTAGTACAGTGATTGGACCGTGGCTTGTTACTACCGACGAACTTGAAGAGTTTGAAGTGCCGTGCAAAGAAGGCCATACCGGTAAAAGTTGGAACCTTGCAATGAAGTGTAAGGTTAATGGTATTGAGGTAAGCAATGGTAACCTAAGTGATATGGATTGGACCTTTGCTGAGTTGATTGAACGATCTGCTTATGGTGTTAATCTTTATGCCGGAGATGTGATAGGAAGCGGGACAGTAGGAACAGGTTGCTTTTTAGAACTTAATGGAACCGGAAAATTAAATGATCCATCGTACGAGGAGCAATGGCTGCAAGCAGGAGATGTAGTTGAAATGGAGATAGATGGACTGGGTGTATTAAGCAATACAATTGTAGAAGAGGAAAGCGATTTTTCTTTGTTAGCAATAAAAAAATTGTAGCAGCAATATGCAATAAGTTTTTGCAGGAAAGCTAATACATACCAGACTGCTTACTTTATTTCTGCAGAAAAAGACACAGAAAAGTTATTTTAAAATACGCAGGGTACTGTTTCTGTTGTATAGCAAAATATTAAGTGTACCAGAGAAAAACTAAAAGCTTTTGCAATGCAAAGGCTTTTTGATTTTTCCATATCTACCCGTTTCTTACATTGTTTCAATTTTTAGAACCAGCATTTAGTTATCAGGTCAGTTAAAAGCTGAAGCAAGTACAACCGTACAAGTGAGTGACACAACGATGCTTAATGGTATTGCAAATGCTAAGTAAATACTGCCTTAACTTTTAAAACTACTCCCATTGGGCCTGTGGTACTGTAAAATGGGGCTATATGCTTCATCTTTCTGGTATTACTTACAATATCCGTTGCCTACATGCGTTTTGTTTCTTATATTAACACACTGCTTTGGGGAGTATGTATTTATGAAAGTATAAACCAAATTTAGCTAACGATTGATCATGAAAATTGGAGAAAAAATGTCCTTTGTCTCCCTAAAGCAACCATTACGCAAGTAGCCAAGCTGACTTTAAATGAAAAAATCAATATTTTTTTCTTTCCTGTATATTTTGTTGTTATTTCAAACTGCCCTTTCTCAAAATTGCCCTCAAAACATTGATTTTGAAGCAGGGAATTTTTCTAGTTGGGAATGCTTTATAGGCAATACTTCTGTAAAAAACGGGCAGAATAATATTACCCTATTTCCTTCTCCGCCTACATCCGGCAGGCACGAAATAATTACGGGAACTACCAACCCATCGGCAAAAGACAAGTACGGAAGGTTTCCTACGCTTTGTCCTTATGGAGGTAACACATCTGTAAAACTAGGTAATGACCAGAGCGGATCTCAGGCGGAAGGGCTTTGTTATACTTTCCAGGTGCCAGCCTCTGTTGATACTTTTACATTCACGTATTTCTATGCCGTCGTTTTCCAGGATCCTGATCATACAGCGCGGGAGCAACCAAGGTTTTTTGTAACTGCTTACGATGTTGCAACAGGAAATATTATCAACTGTGCTTCTTACGATTATATTGCTGATGGATCGATACCCGGGTTTCAGACTTCATCAACCCAATCAAATGTTTTATTTAAGGATTGGACACCGGCTTCACTTCAATTTGCCGGATTACAAAACCGAACAGTTCGTTTAGAGTTTAAGACTGCTGATTGTACTTTAGGCGGGCATTTTGGCTATGCTTATGTAGATGTAGGAAGTGGCTGCTCTAACATATTAGCAACCGCACCTTACTGTGTAGAAACGAACTCGCTTATTTTAAATGCGCCTTACGGTTTTAAAAACTATACATGGTACAATGAGACGTATACAACTGTTATAGGTAATACACAATCTATTACATTAAGTCCGCCGCCTAGTACAAGTGGCGTTTATTATGTTGACCTTATTCCTTATCCAGGATACGGTTGCAGAGATACTTCGCAAGCTGTTATTAAACCCCTTCCTGTTCCTGAAATCCCGGGGGCTGATACTAATTACTACTATTGCCAGTTTAAACAAGCAACTGCTTTAACTGCTGTGGCTTTACCAGGCAACGATCTTGTTTGGTACACTACTGCTACAGGCGGTGTTGGTAGTAGCTTACCACCCATTCCATCTACCGCAAAGCCCGGGCTTTTCTATTACTACGTGAGCCAAAAAGTTCTTTTTGGTTGCGAAAGCTTTCGAAGAAAAATTACGGTGACTGTAGTAGGTTCCCCTTCTACATCTTTTATAATAAACAATACCAGACAATGTGAAAATGGCAACCAATTTCAATTTACAAGTACATCATCCAATCTTTTTAACAGCGTTTTTTCCTGGGACTTTGGGGATGCACAAATAGTGAGTTCTGCTGCCGATTCTATAACCAGTCATACCTATACTAATGCTGGTAACTTTAATATAAGATTAAAAGTAACAAACGATGGAGCGTGCTCAACAGAAAAGACACTTAGTGTGGCAGTAATTCCAAAACCAACTGCACTTTTTACTTACCCTGCAGTTGTTTGTGAAAAACAAACCACCCTATCCTTTGCTAATCAATCTTCAGTTCCAGGCGGTGTGGCTTCTATAAATAAATGGTGGTGGAATATTAATGGTGGAATTTCACTTACAACTAACCCAACTTCGTTTATACCCAATACCCCTGGCCCGCTGCCTGTAAAATTGGTGGTCACTACTGTTGAAGGTTGTAACTCCGACACAAACAGTATTACTATACCTGTTCGCTACAGGCCTGGTGCTGCCTTTAAATATAGCCTTCCATTGTGCGATAATGAACCAATTCAATTCACTAATATGTCTGCGCTACCCCCAGCAGCCAGCCAGGAAAGTATTGTTAAGTGGACGTGGAAGTTTGATACAACCGGCAGTTCTGCGCTTCAAAATCCTTCTAAAAATTTTGTTGCAGGACAGCATCATACTAAGCTGCAAACAGAGTCGAACTACGGATGTAAAAGCCCCGAGACCGACAGTTCAATTATTATTAATGCAAAACCAAGCATTGGTTTAAATATAAACGACTCATGTGTCTTTCGCTCCATTAATTATCAGGCTTTAGACCTCACCAGTAGTGTAAACAAATGGCATTGGAATTTTGGTAGCGGATTTTATACAGGCCCCGTGCTTGTTACTAAAACCTACAGCCAAAAAGGGCCACGGCCACTAACCTTAATTGGTGAAACAAACCACGGGTGCAAGGACACTATCATTCGCCCTTTTACTATTTATGATAACAAAGCAGTTGCGGGTAGAGATACAATTACTGCGATGAATGAACCCGTACAGTTAAATGCACACGGTGGCGATAATGTTACTTTCACATGGAGTCCAGCTATAGGTTTAAACAACGCAACCAAAGAAAACCCGGTAGCTACACTAGATAGAGACCAGCTTTATCGCCTCGATGCAATTACCGACAAAGGCTGCGATAGTCACACCAGGATTTTGATAAAAAGATTTAAAGGTCCTGAGCTCTATATTCCATCTGCCTTCACGCCCAACGCCGATGGTTTAAATGATGTCCTAAGAGTTTTTCCTGTCGGTATAAAGTCTTTTAGCTCATTTGCTGTGTACGATCGCTACGGTCAAAAAATGTTTTCAACTACAGATTACAACGAAGGATGGGATGGCAGGTTTAAAGGTAAACCCGTTAACCCAGGCACCTACGTTGCTTATGCAACCGCTATTGATTACCATGGAATTCCCATGATCAATAAAGTAAGTGTGGTTATTATAAATTAACAGGTTCAATTAAATTCTGCAAGGGGAAGCAAACGCTTCTCCTTTTTTTTGCTGCCGGTAATACTTTGATAGATTCTTTTGTTACCAGCTTTTTAAATACTTCAACATCCGTTGCGTCGCACTCTTGTACTTTAGGTATTCTATTCGGCGCTGTTTTTAAGACGGCAACAGGTAAGTTGTGCAACGAGAAAACAACCTGATATGGCATAAATACCCTTAATTAACGTGGACGACCACCGCCACTTAAACCAGGAATTTTACCAGTCAAGTAGCTATAGATTTGCTTGGCTTTATTTTCATCTTTTATAAGTGTTACCATATCTTTTAGTTCTGATGCATCTAATTCCTGCTGGCTTTTTGAGTTTACCTGTAATCCCTTTGGCGTTTGCACAGGCGTAAGTTGTCGGTAATCTTTTACAGTTAAAAGCCTCGATTTTATTGCGATTGCTGAGTTTGCTTCCGCTTCAGTTATAGAAAAACGCGTTACCATGTCGGCCACCAGTTTTGGTTTCCAGTCTGTAGAAGCATCGGGCTTTGTTGCTGTTTGGGTGTTTGTTGCAGTTTGAGCGTTGGCAGCAGAAGCACCAAGCAATAAAAAAGCTAGCGTTAGTATTTTTATCATCATGTATATTTTTATCTAAAATACCATTTTCAAAGCTTTTAAGCTGATAGCTGTACACTTATTTAGGCATCATCAAAAACATTAAGCTGATTTTAATTCCGCAGAAAATCGGTCGAAAAAAGCGCTGCAAGTACAAGTGAGTGACACAACGATGCTCAGTAGAATTTCTACCGCCGGCTCACAAAACTTTCTCACAAAACCGATCCAACTTTTCAACCACACTAGCAAGCAACTACCTGAAAACGTACCTTCGCTGCATGGCGAATTACCTGGATGGTTTGAACGAGAGGCAGCGGGAAGCTGTACTGCATAAGGATGGTGCAATTATGATTGTGGCAGGTGCCGGCAGTGGTAAAACAAAAGTGCTTACTACCCGTATTGCTCACTTACTTGGACATCATAAAATTGATGCATTTAATATTTTGGCACTAACCTTTACCAACAAGGCCGCAGCTGAAATGAAAGAAAGGGTGGAAAAAATATTGGGCAACAGGGAAGCCCGTAACCTATACATAGGAACTTTCCATAGCGTGTTTGCCCGCATACTTCGTGGCGAGGCCCACAGGATTGGTTACCCAAACAGTTTTACTATTTACGATACTGATGATAGTCGCAGCGTTATTAAAACGGTTGTAAACGAACTTAATCTCGACGATAAACATTATAAAGCAAACCTCGTTCATAACAGGATTTCTGCTGCGAAGAATGCCTTAGTTGGACCTGCAGAATACGCAAACGATTACGGCTTACAGCAGGAAGATGCCCGTGCTAATCGCCCAATGATCGGTAAGATTTACCAGGGGTATGCAGCCCGATGTTACAAGAACGGCGCTATGGATTTTGATGACCTGTTGTTTAAGTTTTATGAATTGCTTCGGGATGTGCCTGAGGTATTGCATAAGTACCAGCACAAGTTTAAATACATAATGATCGATGAGTACCAGGATACCAACCAGGCCCAGTACCAGATCATAAAACTATTGGCCGCTGCGTACGAAAACATTGCAGTGGTAGGTGACGATGCGCAAAGTATTTATAGTTTCCGTGGTGCTACTATTGAGAACATTCTCCAGTTTCAAAAAGATTATGATGATGTGCTGGTTGTTAAACTGGAGCAGAATTACCGAAGCAGTCAATGCATTTTAAATGTAGCTAACGAAGTAATAAAGAACAACAAAGGCCAGATACCAAAAGACCTGTGGACCGATAACCAGCTTGGTGAAAAGATAAAACTGGTACGCACCATGACGGATAACGACGAGGGTAAATATGTTGCCGACAGTATACAGGAACAAAAGCTTCGTAACCATTTTTACAACCGCGATTTCGCCATTTTATACCGTACCAACGCACAAAGCCGGGCCTTTGAAGAAAGCCTTCGCCGGATGGGAATTCCTTACCGGATTTATGGGGGCGTAAGCTTTTACCAACGCAAGGAGGTAAAAGATATGATAGGTTACCTGCGGGTAATTGCCAACCCTAAAGACGAGGAAGCGCTGAAGAGAATTATCAATTATCCTGTAAGAGGTATTGGTAAAACAACTATTGAAAAATGTGTGATCGCCGCTAACGAACAAAACATTTCGATGTTTGAAGTATTGGAGCGAGCTGGCCAGTTTGGCTTTAAAGCCGGCACCCTTGAAGCGTTACAAAATTTTGTAACAATGATCAAGTACTTCCAAACTATGCTGAATACAAAGAGTGCATACGAGGTAGCCCAGCAGGTAGGCAAACACACCAATATTGTAAAGGAACTTTTTAACGATAAAACCACTGAAGGCCTTGCCCGTTACGAGAACGTGCAGGAATTATTAAACTCAATAAAAGAATGGACAGAAAGCCCCACTAACGACGACGGCGAAGTGGGCGATAAAACGCTTGGAAGCTACCTGCAACAAATTACTTTACTTACTGATGCGGATGATGATAAAGAAGACAGCGACGTAGTGAAATTGATGACCATACACGCTGCAAAAGGTTTAGAGTTTAGTTGTGTGTTTGTTGGTGGACTGGAGGAGACCCTTTTTCCTAGCGGCATGTCAATTAATACCCGTGAAGAGCTGGAGGAAGAAAGACGTTTATTTTACGTGGCCATCACAAGGGCAAAGAAGCACCTTTGGTTGACCTATTGTAATACGCGTTATCGCTTTGGCCAGTTGGTACAAAACGATCCAAGCCGCTTTATTGACGAAATGCCCGAGCAATACATTGACAAAGGTTTTGCAGGCGGCGGCGCAAGAAACCGTGGTTTTGATGGCGGCATGAGCACTTCGGCTTTCGAGAGAATGAATGGTGGTTCCAGGGGTGGCAATAGCGCCGCTGCTGCGGAAAGACAATACGGCCCGCCTCCCGGTAAAAAGCCTGAAAGGCCACAATACCTGCCTACCCCACCCACTGTTGCAAGGGTTGTAGAGCACAAGCCATCTGTCGATTTTGTGCCCAGTGATACTACTAGCTTACAACCTGGCGCCAGGGTAGAGCACCAGAAATTTGGCTTTGGCGAGGTTACAAAAATGGAAGGTTCGGCACATAATCCAATTGCTACTGTTGTGTTCGAAAACAACGGGGAAAAGAAGATCATGCTGAATTATGCCAAGCTTAGAATATGTGAGTAATTGATTTGAATACGAGCACCGGTTTTCATAGCATCATCGTTGCGTCGCAATCACTTTACCGGCAAATCTTTAAGCGACTTTAGCCTTAATATTTATAGTTACTAATTAAAAAGCTGTCTTGTTTCAAGACAGCTTTTCGTTTTTATACGCTTTGTGGTTATTATTATTTTAAACGAGGCTTTGAGAAAAGGAGGGGAGCTGCCATAATAAAAATAAGTACAAGAGAGTGACACAACGATGATGCTATGAAAAGCCGTAGTTGGTTACAATTGTATTTCATTTTCTTCATTAGCCTGAAGTGAATAAAAAAAGGCATAAGAAATTACTCTTATGCCTTTTTTATCGCAATTATTATGGAGAGTTTATCTAAGTATTGTAACAGAACCGCCAAACGGAGTTGTACCATCCCTAAGATCAATAACATAATAGTAGGTACCTACTGGTAATATTTGGCTGTTGAGGGTTCCATTCCAAGGGTTATTATATCCCACAGAGGAGAATACTTTTTGTCCGTACCGTGTAAATACTTCAACCGTACAGGTGGTAAAATCTTTTAATCCTTTCAGCGTCCATACATCATTTATTCCATCTCCATTCGGGCTAAATACATTTAGCGTTTCAAACGATTTCTTCTTTAAACTTACCTTTTTAGCAAAGCACAATGATAATTTATTAAAATAAATTTTTCTACTATTCATCATAGCAGTAGCAATTGCGAAGCTGCTGCTAATGCTGCCCGGTGTTTGTGGAATACCACGGCTATTTGGCTTGTCCCATTTAACAGCAGAATCATACAATGAGATATAACTGGAATATCTGTTTGCTTTAAAAACAGGGTCTTCAGCTGAGCCATCGTGTTGAAGAGTAATCACCGCTTCGTCATTTCCAGGGTTCTTCTTTGCTATCTCCCACGTTGCTTGTAATGTGCTATCAAACAATATTGAACCAGAAATTGCATGGGTGAGCACATTTGCAAATACCCTTGCTTTAAAATCATCCAAAGTACCGTTGTTTAATACTTGTGCAGGGCTATAGCTGCGGTCTGTTGCTCCTATGGGAAAGGTTGCTGTAGCTCCGGTGGCAACCGAGCGATGTTTTACAAATCCGCCAGCTATCGTATTACCCGTTACGATAAATCTGGTCTCGTCGAAGCCTGTGATTTTACCACTTGTTTGTCCGTTTCCTGAAACAAACTGGTGATTATTTAAATAGAGATGTCCTCTACGAAAATGAAGTTCGTTAAGCACATTAAGGTCGGTAGTTATAATCACCCCAAGGTTGTTGTCAATTACAATGTTTGAAAACGAATTGCCGTAACCTAGTGAGTCCTTATAGCCTGATTCTAATATTTGCTGCCCGACTACCCCGTAAGTAGAGTTAGACCCTACAAAGTGCACCGTTCCCCCGTAAACAGAATTGCGAAATAAGCTTTCATCACTAATCTTAGACATAACCTGGTTAACCCAGATTTTGCCTAGAAAAAACAGTTGGCTGTTTTGCTGCATAGCCATGTTACCATCGTTTCGCACAAAACCAAACAAACCAACAGGAACTTTATTACCGAAGAAAACGGTAGCTCCTTTAGGAACGTAAATTGTTTCCTGCGCTCCTGCACGTGTTACTAAGATGCACCCAATAAATAATATTAAAATTCTTCCAATCAAAAGTTTAAAAATCTATGATAGTTACATAAAATTGGTCACCAGTCAAATTTACTCCCGCTCCTCTAGTTGAAATATTTGCCACAAAATTATTACCTACAATGGTAGCCCAATCTATTGTAACCCCATTTGGTAAAGCATTATCGGGTGAGAAGTAAACTGAACATGGCATTACAATCGGTATTGGTATTACAGGCAACGCCACAGTTACTCGATAGGTACTATTAGCAGCAATGTTTGCGGAACCCAACGTCAATGTATAATTAAACATCCTGGAAGGCTTATTCGCTTCCATATTCGAAGTAGCAAAGATTACTCTTCCAGCCGCATCAACTGATAGAAATTCACTACTCATTGTAGTAGGGCTTGCATCAGTAATGCCCAAGGTAAGGTTAGAAACATTACCCGTTGCACCGGTAACGTTAACTCCATTGTTGAAAGTTTTCAACCCTGCAAAAGTTTGCGCATCAGTAGTAACTGCTCCTCTTGCCGTAGTTGAAGCACTAGGCAAATTCCAGCTAAGTGTGTTACCAACAGTGGAGATCGTAAAGTCGGTGCCAGCTGTAGTTGTATTGTAAGTAAGCGCCGGGCCTGTTGCGGTTACTCCACCTGCAGTTACACTTCCTATTGCATCAAGACCATTTAAAGTAACATTTCCAGCCGCGTTTACTGACAAGTAACGATCTGTTGCTGCTGCAGGTACAGTAGCAGAGTTAAGACCTAAGGTAAGATTACTGGTAGCTGTTGTTGCACCAGTTCCTGTTACATTTAAACCATTGTTAGTAGTTGTTCCATTGTTAAGGGTAGAACCAGCATTTACTACTACCCCGTTGTTTAATGTTTTTAATCCACCAAAGGTTTGAGTGCCGGTGGTTACTGCACCGCGTTTTGTTTCAGACGCACTTGGAAGATTCCAGGTAAGTGTATTACCAGCAATAGCAATATCGAAGTTTGTTCCAACAGAATCAGTCTTAAAGGTAAGTATAGGCCCGTTTAAATTCTGTGCTCCTACAATTACTCTATCAATTGCACCAGTAGCATATGTAGTCCACGCGTTATTCGACCTTAACAACAATTTACCCGACGGTGTGTGATAAACAACAAGTCCATCTGGTGGATTAAGGGATCTAATGCCTGTAATGCTAGTATCTGTTACCCTTGGTAACCATAAGCCCTGTAGGCCCCCGCTTCCTTGCGCATCAATCGAAACCGACTTCTGCATGTTTGTTGGTTGGTCACCCACTTTAAGTTGAGCAGATAAGGGCAGGCTTGCAACCATAAATATGATGATCACTATTGTACCCAGTCTTTTCATCGTGATTTTTTTTAATCTTCTTTCCATGTATCACTATTAAGTCCTGGAGTAAAAACGAAAAAGGGAATAGTTTTATTCCCTTTTTGCACATTAAATTTTATTACTTAATTACAAACCACCTGCTACCATCTGTCTGAACTTTTAAAACAGTCCAGTCATTGTATAAGCTCATGGAAGTACCATCTTCAATTGGTCCGTTCACGATTACGTCGTTGTTTAATCCACCGGCTATTTTCTTTACTATATATATTCTTCCTGCAATAGAAGCTGCTGGTGCAGGTAGGTTAATACTTACAGCACCACCGGCTGCATTTACTAAAACTGTATAATCAGTATTACCTAGAGTTGTAGTAGCAGAAACAGTTCTGATAGACATTGCAACACTTCCTGTTACTTGTAAAGTAGAATTTGCATTAGTTGTAGATCCTACTGATAATGTTTTAGCAGCCATAACCGAATCTTGGAAAGTCTTACTACCACCAAAGGTTTGCGTAGTAGTTGATACACCGCCCGGAGTAGCTGCAGTTGCAGCGTGTAGTACAAGGGTATCTGATACAGTACCTATATTTCGAGATAAACCATTTGCATTGGCTGTATTCTTAAAAGCCCCAACTACCCAGTTTTTAAATTGATCCGCTGCAATTGCTCTTCTACGAATAGCACCTGTAGTTACATCAATAACAAGAATTTCATTTAAGTCAGTACTTGCATTTAGATTTTTAAATTGAACACTGTCTGTTACAATCAACCTACGTGAAGTTGTTGTATCACCAACTATTAAAGATTTACCAACGTTTGCACCTAAAGTAACGTTTAGAATTTGGTTTACATTCAGGTCCTTCTTTACCTGTGCATTGTTTTCAATAACTACATTACCAGTACTGGCATCAATAGTCATTCTTTCAACGTTATTAGTGATCATTCTAAGCGTTTGTGCGTTTAGAGATCCTAATTTTTCGTTTCCTACTAATACATCACCTGTTTTTGACCATTTGTCAAGTGCAACAGAGTCGGTAGTAAAACGCTGCCAGATACCTGACTTACGGATGTACAATCCTTTACCGGTATTGTTGTTTGGGGTAAAGTAAATTAACATACCATCTGGAGGCGTTAGCGAATTGATCTGCGTGGTATCAGTTAGTCTTGGAAGTAAAAAACCCTGCCTGTCACTTTCCAATTCAAGGATAGATGACTTCTGGATTTGGGTAGGGTTACTACCGATTTTTAACTGCGAGAAGGCTGTGCTAGCACCTAAAAGGAAAATTACCGATAGAGCTAACCTAACTACTTTACTTGAATAAAGGTTTTTCATACAATTGCGATTGTGTTTTTTGAATAATTTAAATAGTGTATTTAGATTTTGGTTTTTCGTCTTGATTAGAGACGCCAGGATATTGGATATAAAAACGACATACATAATTATTTTAGTGTAACACTAACAGAACAATGTCTAATCAGGCTCTTCCGGCATCCTTTTGAAGCATTGAAAAAAAAAGTTTAGACTATATTTCTTATCCCCTATCCTGAAATGGGATGCATTTTATTTTATAGACGGGTAGCTTTAATAGCGAAAGTGTGCTACTTCTAGCCTTCATTCCCCTCCTGGGCTTAAACAAAGCTCATTAATAAGATGAACAGGGTTAGGTGGCGAAGTTGGACTGTAAAGCCAAGGCTTAATATCACCCAATGGGTGAAGAACAAGAAGAAAAACTATAGGAGGCTGAATAAATTTAGGAACTAAGAAGTTATATAAACTGTAAGAACCCAGGGTTGCAAAAGTGGCATACTAATGAGTTTTTATACTTTGTTACCGTCACTAGTTTTTCATAGCTGCATCGTTGTGTCACTCACTTGTACATTTAGTTCTTAGTGCATCGTTCTCAACTACACCGGAGAGAACTATAATCTAAAGTTGAGCTGTAGTTCCGTGAATGAACAGGTATTTGAAGAACAGCTGCGTAACGATAAAAAGCACAAGTGTGCGACGCAACGAAAGCTACATAGTTGCAATGCTGCTTAGTTCATAAAAAAAGAAAAACAGGAGTAGTATTAGTTCAGTACAAAACTTAACGGAGACTTTTCTAATAAAGGCTTCAGCTTTGCCAGCTGGTCTTTTGTTGACTTCACCATCCAATCGCTACTATGCTTGTAGGCGTCTTCCAATATTGACTGGCCCTTCGCTTCTTCGCCTATACCTATATATGCCTCAGCCTGGGTGGCAAGCACCCAATAATTTTTATCCCTGTATTCCTTCATTGCAGGAGCTTCTTCATCGTTGGTTGCAGGTTTTTGGCTTTTTGATAAAATATTCTCACAAATCATAAGCACTTCCTTTCGTACCCGTTGCGCCTGCACGAAATCGGCAATTGCTTCAGCATGGTTGGTAGTTATGCCTGCTCTTACATTTAATAAATAAGCGTAGTTGATGCCATTGTAAAAATCGTTGCGCAGGTAAAAGCCTCTTTCATACGCACGAACCGCCTCATCAAGTGTTTGTAAATCCTTGGTTATATCAAATAACCTTTTGTGAATAGCGCCCCACAGTCCAAGGGTTTCAGTATCGTTTGATGTATCAGGATCCCACGGTTTAAGAATACTTTTTGCTTCTTCTAATGCAGCCTGCCCGGTTGGTTGCTCGCTCTTGTAGGTTATTAGGGCAAGCTTTTGCAGCAGGTAAGGGTCTACTTGTCCGCCAGCTTTTTGTTTTTGGCCAATGGCAAAACTTAGCAAGCTTTTGGCCACAATCCAATTACCTTTTTTCTGTGCTTCTTCCACTTGTTGCATAAGTACGCTGTGGGTTAGTTCATCAGTACCTGTTGCAGCGGGTGCTGGTGATGCCATAGCAGCGTTGTTTGCTACTGCTTCAACTATTTTTGCCAATTCGGGCGGGTTAAGGCGATTAAGGAACGTATAAACAGGGCTATCCTTTTGCCGCGGGTTTTGCTCCGAAATCTCTTTGATGGCTTTAGTTAACATGCCTCCAAACTCCAACACTGCAGAAACCCCGATGTCCTCACCCAGATGGTGGTACTGCCTAACAACAACATGGTTAACATCAAAAGGGAAACTTTTTACACCGTCTTCGCAAATTACTACAGTAGTGTAAGGCCTTAAGGCGTGGCGCACACCCAACTCGTAATAAGCGTTTTTATTTGAAGTGGAGAGGTCTGCAACTACTACATCAGCAGTTAGTAATTGCTCATACATTGGTACATCAATTATACCTGAGTGTACAATCTCGTCTGCCCTGATGCACTTTAAACCTGCTGCCTCAACTGCAGGCTTAATCAGGTATTTGTACGATCGGTCAAGGTCTAAAACCCTCCCGGTTTCAAAGTCGGTCTTCTTGCCAAAACCCATTACTACAAAACAGGTTTTTTGTCCATTATCGTCTGCCATATATCAACGGTAATTAAGGTTAGTTGTTTGGATGTATTTCTTAAGCAGGTAAAGCCGCAGATTCTTCCTCTACAATAAAGTGTTCAGGAAAATGTTCTTCCCGTATTTCCTTTTGCCCGGCAGCAAAACCAATATCGTAAAGATCGAATCGACTCGCCGCATTGCTCATTTCAATCAGGTCCTCCACTTGTTGCTGGTTATAAGTCTTCCCCTTCGCTTTTAATTCATTCAGGTGATTTACCTCGAGCAGTGTGTTGTATCGCAGGTAATGAAGCAACCCGTCCTGGTGTTCTTTGTCAGAGAGAAGATCTCCTTTCATGTCTCCAATTTCCATATCGATATGCCAGCGTGTTGGCGAATTAGACAGCCATTGTAAGATCATTTGGTTTTGCCAGCTTGCATCCTGCATCAACATGTCGGGTATGTCCTGCGCCCATTTTAAAAGGTTGTTCTTCGATATGTTTTCTGGTAGCTTATGGGCCCTGCTCATACCCGTTCCAACCGAAGTAAGCATAATATTATCAGCACCTTTTTTCCATTGAAAGGGGAAACCTTTTAAAGTGGCCACCATTAATAACTGCAGGGCAGGGTTATTAGCCATACTTACCCCGCCGTCAACAAAAGCTGCTTTTGGCAGATCACCACCAACATCAATTACCTGTGGCAAAAAATACGTAGGTGCAGCGGCACTTGCTCGTACTGCTTTCCACAACATTATATCTTTGTTTCTGCCTGCTACGCTATCGTAAAATTTCCCTTTTGGGTGGTTTATAAGCGGCCATACGCTATTTGTATCTGCTCTTTTAGCCACAATGCACAGACCGGTTTTTATTTTAGCATCGCCCAGGGTCATGTCGCCAAACATCCTGTGAAGTTCTTCTTCTAAGGGCACGCTGTCGTACCTTGCTTTTAATAAATCATCCACCTGGAAGATATTCCACCACTTGTATTTCTTGCCAAAGATCCGTCCGCCAAGCTCAAAATATTTCTGTTTAATGTCGTCCACTTTCATCCCCATCACTAAGCAAGCTGCTATTATTGAACCTGTACTAGTACCACCAATAAGGTCGTAATAATCACTCAATCTAAATGCGGGGTCGTTACCATGTTGCTTGCGTAAAATGTCTTCAATTTTTTGAAGATAACCAAGGGTAAGCGCACCCCTGATGCCGCCGCCATCTAAAGATAATATTCGCTTAGGTCCGGGATTTTCAAGACGCTGAAGTAGTGCCATAACAAGAGTTTTGAATTGGTGAAGAAACTGGCAGATAAGGTACAGCGCAAAATCTACAAATGCAATACACTCGTTATATAATAACTATAGATGTAAAATGAAACTGCCTATGTATACTTCTGACGTAAAGAGGATTTGAGAGGGTAGGTGGAAGAGAATGGGTTATTAATTTTTGGGAGCTAAGCAGAGTGCTACTTTTATACATTGTTGCGTCGCACTCTTGTACTATTAGTTCTTATTCTACTTTTCGTAGCTGCTCTCGAAAGGTGACTTGTTTGGTAGTGTCAAAAATTATAAGAAACCGAGGTGAGAATTATTTAGAACTGCGCTTTTTTAGTAAGTAATACCGCCAGGTGGGGGTAGAATAATTAGGTTCTACTAACTCCCAACCGTTATAATATAGTAGGTTGAGCACCCCTATATCAACGCTTCCGGAAAAGGTTAGGAATTTTCCATTACTATCAGTTAAAATCATCTCCTTAACTCCATCTGCCTGCTGCCCAAAGTTAAAGTGCGATCTGTAACCTATGTATACTTTTGCGTATTGTGCATCTATACTATCTAATCTTACTCCTGCTACATAAGCCAGCATCTTGTAAGAGGTTACCCTAACTACCGACTTGTCCTCTTCTTCCTTTGGAAAAGTACTCTAATCGTTTTGAGAAAAAGCGACGAAAGATTGAAACAGGCAAAGCAGTAGTATTAGTGTCTTCATATAGTTCTTTTGCGGAAATTATACAAACAGGGCAAAGAACTGAGGTTGTTGCTGTTAAAGCTTTTTTAAAGAAGCGTTGCAATTAAGCAGTGTTACCGCGCAGACAATTTTATTGCCTTTTCTCTTCAAGTTCTAGCTAATGTCTGTAAGCTTTATAATTCTGTCTCCCCGAAATTTAAACACTGATTTTCCCTGGAGCTTTAGTTCGTCACCCTTTTTTAGGCCGTTGGGGAAGTCCATTGCTAAAACTGCACAATAGTCTATTCCGATTTCAGTTTCGTTATTCGTATGGGTAAAGGACTTTATTGTCTGCATCCTTGCAGAAAAATATTTTTTAGCTTGCTCTGCCTGCTCTTTAAATGCTTCTATTCCTTCCAGCGACATATCCATTTCTCCATTCGAGATGTTCTCAAATACAATTGCCTCATCAAGGTCTTGCACCATCTTATTTATGTCAAATTCGTTGTAGCCATCAATGTAGTTACGGATTATGTTTTCCCTGTTTGTCATAAGTAAGGTCTGGACGGAATGTGTTGAAGTATTTATTTTCCTAGTAGGATGTTGTGCACTGAGCATCCAACATAAATATAGACGATGCCGCCTTTTTTACCTGTAAAAATATGAAAAGAATGTTTTTAGACAGGCTCTCTTGCGTGGATATTAAACTGCAAGCAAAGCCGAATAAAGACTAAAAAGTACACGAGTGCGACGCAACGACTCCTTAATCCATATTTTATCCCCTGGCTCAAAATATCTTTAAAAACTTAAAATTGCACACCTACAGTTTCGTTTTATTAATTACGATTATCTTGCACGTCCTAAAAAAATAGTTTTGATATGGAATATGGGAAAATTATTTCGGTAACCGGCCTTGGTGGATTGTTTGAATTGGTAGGCAGTAAAAAAGATGGCGCAATCGTTCGCAGCCTTGAAGATAAGACTACACGCTTTGTTGCAAGCCGCGTTCATAACTTTTCTCACCTTGAAAGTATTGAAGTTTATACGCAAAGAGATAATGCAAATCTTGTAGAGGTTTTCCAGGCTATGGATGCAAGCAGCGAGGAATTACCGGATGATAAAGATGGCAACGCGGTGAAAGCCTACATGCAAAAAGTATTTCCTGACATGGATTTTGAAAGGGTGTACAGCAGCGACATGAAAAAGATGATCAAGTGGTTTAGGGTATTGAAAACTAACGAGGTTGAACTTAAATTATCGCAGGCTGAGGATGAAGAAGAAACCGAAGGCGACGAAGAGGCAGTAGAAGTGGCAGCACCAGATGCGGCCCCGGTAACTGCAGAAGAAACTACCGAAGCGGCACCTGCTAAAAAAGCTACCCGTAAGAAAAAGACACAAGAATAAACACAACGTACTTTAATAACAGATCCGGATGTCGAAGGGACGAATAATGTTATTCGCATCTTGGAATCCGGATTTTTAAATTTTATTATAGATGGAATTAAGTGCTGATATAAAAAAGCTTGAGCGGAAATATCTTCCTAAAGATTTTGCGATAACAGACTGGAACGCATTGGAGCCTTTTTTTAAGGAGTTGGCGGAGCGGCCGATCCACAGCCGGCAGGACCTTGAGCAATGGCTGAAAGATATGAGCGAGGCTGAAGCGGTAGTAAGTGAAGATGTATGTTGGAGACAAATTAGAATGACCTGCGACACAACAGAGAAAGCTTTTGAAGAAGCGTTTAATTATTTCTGCATGCACATTCAGCCACAGTTGCAACCGTATGCTGACAAGCTAAACAGGAAGCTGATCGAAAATTCTTTTACGAAGGAGCTCGACCAGAAAGAATATTTTACTTACCTGAGAAGCGTTAAAAAGAGCATCGACCTTTTTAGGGAAGAGAATATACCCATCCAGGCAGAGCTATCGGTAATGCAGCAGCAGTATGGCCAGATCGCAGGTGCAATGTCTATTGAGGTGCGAGGACAGGAATACACTTTGCAGCAGGCCAGTAAATTTTTAGAAGATCATGACCGAACCCTTCGTGAAGAGGTTTATCGTAAGATAAATGAAAGAAGATTACAGGATAAAGACACTCTTCATACCCTTTATACGCAACTTACTGATAAGCGTTACCAAATAGCTAAGAACGCAGGTTTCGAAAACTATCGCGATTATAAGTTTGTTGAGCTTGGAAGGTTTGATTACAGTAAAGAAGACTGCTACCAGTTTCATGAGGCGGTGAAGTTGCACGTGTTACCACTCGTTGCAAAAATTAACCAGAAGAAGAAAGAGAAACTTGGATTAGATGCACTAAGGCCTTGGGATACTGAAGCCGAGCCCGAAGGTATAAAGCCTTTGCATCCTTTTGAAACAGGCGAAGAACTGGTAACAAAAACAATTGAATGCTTCGAGAAGCTGAACCCATTCTTTGCCTCTTGCCTGCGCAAGATGAAAGAGCTCGGCCACTTTGATTTAGACAGTCGGAAAGGCAAAGCGCCGGGAGGCTACAACTGCCCTTTAGCTGAGAGTGGCGCACCGTTTATTTTTATGAACGCTGCCGGCCAAATGCACGATGTAACCACTATGGTACATGAAGGCGGCCATGCCATCCATAGCTTTCTTACGCATCAATTATCATTAAGTGCTTTTAAGGAGTACCCTATGGAAATTGCGGAAGTGGCGAGCATGGCTATGGAACTATTTAGCATGGAGTTTTGGCAGGTATTCTTTAAAAATGAAGAAGATATGCGACGGGCTAAAGAGCACCAGTTGGAAAGAACCATTACCATTTTTCCATGGATCGCTACCGTTGATAAGTTTCAGCATTGGGTGTACGAAAACCCGGGGCACACAGTTGAAGAAAGAACGACGAGGTGGATGGAGATCTTAGAAGAATTTTCTACTAACACTATCGATTTTAGCGGGCTTGACGAATACAGGAAAGTAGGCTGGCAGCGCCAGTTACATTTGTTCGAGGTGCCGTTTTATTATATTGAATACGGCATTGCTCAACTCGGTGCAATAGGCATGTGGAAACAGTTTAAAGAAAATCCAACACAGGCTTTAGACAATTATGTAAAAGCGCTGAGCCTTGGAGGAACAAGAACGTTACCCGAACTATACGAGGCTGCAGGATTAAAATTTGATTTGTCTCCGGAACACATAAAATCCTTGATGGACTTTGTAAGTAAAGAGTACGAGGCAATCTAGACCTGGATTTGGAAGAATTTATGGATTTAAGGAATATCAAAAGCCCGGTTTGTTCCGCGCTTTTTGTTTTAATATGCGGTACGCTATTTTCGAAACAGTAATTATTTCTATGAGATCTTTTGGTACCAGCTTTTGTTTTTCATAGCATCATCCTTGCGTCGCACTCTTGTACTTTTAGCAATCTATTCAGCGCTTACCGTACTGTTTTAATCTTTATGTGGCAATTTGCAGTTCAACTATAAAACTGTAGCATCCTCTATTATATTTGCTAATATGAAAAATATAATCCTTTACTCGGCTGTGCTTATATTTTTCACTTCTGTTTCTCATTTAGCCTGTTCTCAAACGAAAAAGACAACAAGCAAAGTGGTTAAAACAACGGCTATAAAAAAGCCCGCAGATATGATTACAATGCTGCAGGGCAAGTGGGTATCACTCGATGACAAACAGTCTTTTATAATATTTAAAGGCTACCAGCAAATAGATGTGTATGGAAAGGAGGTATTGGATACTTCTGCAATAAACTTTTATAAAAAATGCCCTGAACACTTTTCAGCAAAAGACGCAAAAGCAAAAAGCGGTACTCACCTGGCAGTAGCTATGCCAGATGGCGATATCCTTTGTTACGAGATAGATTATTTAACTGCAAAATCCCTTCATTTAATTTACTTGCCAAGAGGTAATATGCTTAGGTATAAGAAGCTATAATAATGAACACCTAAGTTGCGTAGAGTATAAAAAGTACAAGTGAGTGACACAACGATGTTGAGTAAAATTGAAATGTCGGTTACCTACATTCCTTCTTTATTAATGTAATCCACGCTAACAGTTCTTGCAAATTCCGCTAACTACTACATCCATTACCTTTGGCTTAAAGCCGTCTGGTAAATTGACTTTAGGGGTTACAACATCATCGAGGCAGTAGGTAACATTGCAGTTGTCGCAAACAAAGTGCACGTGGTTATCGTGGTGGTGGCCTTCGGTGCAATCCATCTTACACAGGGCATACAATACAGAGTTATCAACAGTTGGGATGGTATGAATAATTCCCTTTTCTACAAAGGTTTGAAGGGTGCGGTAAATTGTAACACGATCAAATTTTTCGCCAGTTTTTTTCTCAATATCACTATGGGCCAAAGCGCCGTCATTAGCCGTAAAAAGTTCGAGAATCTTTTTGCGGCTATCGGTTACGCTGAGCTGGTTACGTTTTAATATGTTGTCGGTAGTTGTCGTCATTACTATACAAAAATAAATTACTGCGGCGAGTTGCCAAATACACTGTTTACAAAACCGTTTGGCCCTGCCTTTTCTTTTAATAATGCTTTTATATCGGCGCTTAATTTGTTCATCTCCTCTGCTTTTAAAGCATCGTACACTCCTCCCCTCACCTTTCCAGCCTTATCAACCAATGCAAAAAATTGGGTATGAATAAACTGGTCCTCTAGTTTTTCTACATTGTTTTTGGGGTCGTCTAAGAGGTAGCTTAATCTTGCTGCTTTATACAAGCTGTCTTTCCTGCCGGTAACGAGGATCCATTTTTTGGTGTCGATTTTCATGCTGTCAGCATAAAATTTTAGTCGGGGTACGCTATCTATTTCCGGTTGCACTGTATGCGCTAATACCTGGAAATCGGGTTCGCTTTTAAACTCGTTATAAAGTTTGGCCATGCTGCCATTCATTTTGGGGCAAATACCTTTACACGTGGTGAAGAAGTATTCTACCACAGTTACTTTATCGGCAAGGTTGTGCTCTGTTATATCCTGCCCGTCCTGGTTTACAAAGGCGAAAGGCTGCACATAACTAACCGTCGGAATTTTCTTTTTCCAGTTATCGGTACCTTTAAAAAGGAAGTAGAAAAATACACACACAAGTACTACAAAGAACAATGTATAACCAATAATTTTCTTCCTCATTAACATCAAAATTGTTCACAAAGTTACGCCCGGTTGTTGTTAACGCTTTACTATTTACTAAGTCTAGTTTTTGCAACTGGGTTGCAACACCTATATTTGCACCTTTAATACTACAAATGAAGGGAAAGTTTAATTGGGATACGTTGGGGATAGCTACTTCACTTGCCTGTGCAGTTCACTGTGCATTACTTCCGTTGTTTCTCACCAGTCTCCCAATTTTTGGTGTAAACCTTATTGAGAATTTTACTTTTGAAGTAGTAATGGTTGTCCTCGCCTTTTCTATAGGTTCATATTCGTTATACCACGGCTGGAAGCGGCATCACCATAGCCTCTTACCATTAAGTGTTTTTTCGATTGGCTTTATTTTCCTTGTGCTGAAGTTGTTTTTTGCGCACTACGAAACCTGGTTGTTAATACCCGCGGTATTTTGCATTATTGCAGGCCACGTGCTAAACTACCGCTCCTGCCAGGTGCACAATCATGCGCATGCTGATGATTGCGATCATTAAAGCCTCATCCTCGGTCCTTCTCCAAAGTAGAAGGAAGCCATTAACTGAAGGTGTAGCTCATTTCACCGTTCTTTTCATCCTTTAGAGCGATGCCAAGTTGCAGCAGTTGGTTCCTGATAGCATCTGAAGTGGCGAAATCTTTTTTAGCTCTAGCTTGTTTGCGTAGGTCAATCAATACTTTTAGTACGCCATCCAGTTTACTTTGGTCTCCTTGCAGTTCGCTTTTCAATCCCATAATGTCTTCAACAAATGTTTTCATTTTTTGCTGAAGCGTTTCAAAGGTTTCTATAGTTAAAGCTGATACTTCAATATGCTGGTCTTTTATTGAGTTGATCACCGGCACGATCTCAAACATGCTGGCTAAAACCTTAGCGGTGTTAAGGTCGTCATTCATATATTCATCGAACTCAGCAAGAAGGGTATTTACTTTTTCATTCAGTTCTGCGTCAGCTTTCGAAGCATCAAAAGATAGTTGATCCACTTGCATTTTCTGTAATGCTTCATAAGCTTCCCACAACCTGCGCAATCCTTTTTCTGCAGCCTGCAATGCTTCGTTGCTAAAATCAAGCGTGCTTCTATAATGCGTTTGCAGAATAAAGAAACGGATAGTCATTGGTGAAAAAGCCTGGACTAAAATTGGATGGCTACCACTAAACAACTCGCTTAACTTAATTACGTTGTTGTAGCTTTTACCCATCTTTCTTCCGTTGATGGTTATCATATTATTATGCAACCAATACCGCGCAGGCATAACATGATTGCAAACTGCACTTTGTGCAATCTCGCATTCATGGTGCGGAAACTGCAAATCCATTCCGCCTCCATGTATATCAAACTGGTCGCCTAAATATTTTGCACTCATTGCAGAGCATTCAATATGCCAGCCGGGAAAACCTTCGCCCCAAGGACTTTTCCAACGCATAATATGCTCTGGCGGCGCATTCTTCCAAAGAGCGAAATCAGATTTGTTTCTTTTTTCGTCCTGGTTGTCTAGTTCTCTTGTTGATTCAATTTGTTCATCCAATACACGTCCACTAAGTATGCCATACGGAAGTTCTTTTTTAGAAAAATCTTCATTGTATTTGTCTACGTCAAAGTAAACACTACCATTGGCCACATAAGCATAGCCATCAGCAATAATCTTTTCTATCATTACAATTTGCTCAATAATGTGGCCGGTAGCTGTAGGCTCTATACTTGGCGAAATGGTATTAAACTCGTTCATCGCCCAATGAAACAGGTTCGTGTACTTCTGCACCAGCTCCATCGGTTCCAGCTTCTCGAGCACCGCCTTTTTGCTAATCTTATCTTCGGCCTCCCTACCTTCTTCCTCGAAATGGCCCGCGTCAGTAATGTTTCTTACATAGCGAACTTTGTTGCCTAAGTAAGTAAGGTAACGGTAGAAAATATCAAAAGTTATATAAGGTCTTGCATGGCCAAGATGGCTTTCGCCGCTCACCGTTGGTCCACACACATACATACCAACATGTCCCGGTGTTATTGATTCAAAAACTTCCTTTTGCCTCGTCAACGAATTATAAACTTTCAGTTTCGACATAATCTTATTGATAACCAGTTACCATTTTAAGTGGGCACAAAGGTAAAGTTGTTGGTAGCCCGCAACAACAATTTAAAATTTTTATTTGCTGTAGTAAACCAAGCGATTACTTGGTAACCAAAATTTAAAAGTGGGGTAGTTTTTATGGGACGAACAGGAGTCCTTCATTCAACATCGTTGTGTCACTCACTTGTACTTGTATAACTTGAGTTGTCCTAAAATAGGTATACAGTTTTTATTTGTAATATGTTTTATACATAGTAAAGAGAGGCGGCGACGTCTCCGCTAAAAGAGTAAGACGACGCCTCTTTTTACGGTTGTCATTCTTTCT
>JAQBNN010000206.1 GCA_028288505.1 Segetibacter sp.
AGTTTGTTCCTGGATAGCGCCATTTAAACTAAAGCCTACTTTAAGGGATGTTAATAAAGTTGAGCCTCTATTAATAACAGTAACTTTTGGAGCAATACCTCGTGGACATGTTATACCAGGGTAAGTATTGATTGAACAAGTTGTAGCATTAAATTCAGATCCCCCCGGGTTTACAACCTCAAGCGGAGCCGCATCTAGAGCCGGAGAACCTGCTGGTGCAGTTCCACCATTTGTAGTTAGATAACTTGCTCTACATGTTTCTAATACATAGTGCATTCTTTCCACTTGTCCTTTTGTAAACATTGAATAACAGGCATCATCAGTATAATCCATGTAATTCTGGTACATTTTACCTGGAGGATTAGGAGACTGAGGACAATTGGCGGCCAGGCTTCCCGCAGGACAGCCGGAGGTTGCACCGTTTTGAGCAGGTGTATCGTCAGCAGGTCCTAATAGAGTACCAGGTAATTGGCACAAAGGAGTGGTTAGCTGACGAAAATCATTTGTAGTATCACAACCACCCTGGAAAGTATGGAACAAACCAAAATTGTGTCCAATTTCGTGAACTGCTGTTCTGGCCTTGTTAAACTGAGGAATAGTAAAACAAGTATTTGCGAAAGCTGTATAATCAACACAAACACCATCAATACCAGTAGAACTCGTCGTAGTTTCTGTTTGATTACCTGGTCCAATTGCAGGTGCAATTCCAAGTATTCCTGTAGTTCCACCATCACCAACCCACAAGTTGTAGTATTTAGTTACATCCCATGGATCGAGGCCTCCTGCAGAGGTGTGTTTTAGTGACTGGTAAGTAGTTGCAGCAATTTGAACATTACCTACTCGCCTTTCAACACCAACTGTTGCAGCCCCACTCGGATCCCTTCTTGCGCGCACAAAACGTATTAAAGAGTGTCCACGAACACCATAAAAAGGTGCGCCATTAGTACTGTCAGGGTTAAGACCAGAAAAATCGAGGTTTAACCTGTTTAAGAAAAAATCGATATCTGCTTCAGTAATTACTTTAGGGTTTGGCAATACAACATGAACTACAACAGGTATTATTACCTGTGCGGTTAAGGTGGTTGTTCTTGCAATATTGCTGTTGCTGGTAAGCAGTGATTGCCCGTAGTCCCGAATTCCTTTTTCCCATCTTGCAGTGAACTCCGGGTCCATATTAAGACTCTGATTAATCGCTTCCATTGTTCCGCATCTCTGTAAAGCTGCTTTAGAGTCGGCCTTTTGTGCATGGCCGGTTACACAGAAAAAAACCGTTAATGTCAATAAAATAATAGGGGTAAATTTTTTCAATTCGATAGAGTTTAATAATGCCAAATTTAATCAGACTAAAAGTAATGCAAGATTAATTGTTATAGTTTATTTAAAAAAAGTAGTTCTGTGTGTAGTATGCTAATTATTCAGCTATTTCTTATTAGTACTTACTTACAAGCAATGCCATTTCACTAGCACGTTTATCATAGATCGGGAGCGAAGGAGACTTTTCAATTCACATGGAGCTAAATGTGAAATAGTTTTAACAATGTAAGTATGATAAACATCATTTTTACCACCAGGTTTTTAACTTACATTTGCCCGCGAAATCACTCCCCTAAATGAAGAAGACTCACATAATTCTATTAGTACTGATTGCTGTTTCTATTGCTGTTCTTATAAGTTTTATGGGCGATGTAACTACTTATGATACCGTGACATCTGCCAAAGAAAAGCCTGGGAAGTTTGTTCACCTCATAGCAAGAATGGAGCAAAACTCTATGCAATATGATCCTCTTAATAATCCAAATTATCTCTCTTTTACCGCGGTTGATTCACTTGGTAATTCAATTAAGGTGGTTTATAATAATACGAAGCCCACTGATATTGAAAAAAGTGAGCGTTTGGTTTTAAAGGGCAAGGTAGAAGGTGACCACTTTGAATGTCGCGATATTCTATTAAAATGTCCCAGCAAGTACAAAGACGATATGAACGCAGCTAAAAAAGAATTAGTTTCTGCCTCAGAATAATTAACGGACAATCCTACTGATACAAAATAATTGAAATGGAATTTGTTGGAGAACATTTATTACCGGGGCAGCTCGGGCACTTTTTTGCAATACTATCTTTAGTGGCTTCCCTCGTAGCCACTTTTGCTTTTTTTAAGGTTACAAACATTAAAGAAATTAATGAGAAGAAGAGTTGGACCCGGCTTGCAAGAGGCGCTTTCCTGGCTGAAACAATATCAGTAATAGCTCTTTTCGTTACATTGTATTATATTATATCTAATCACTTATTTGAGTACAAATATGCCTGGCAACACAGTAGCAGGTCTTTGCAGGTTGAATACCTGTTGAGCTGCTTTTGGGAAGGGCAGGAAGGAAGCTTCATGTTGTGGAGTTTTTGGCACTGTGTACTTGGGTGGATACTAATTTGGCGGGCAAAAAATTGGGAAGCACCAGTAATGACGGTGCTTAGTTTTGCCCAGTTCACCTTGGCTACAATGCTCGTTGGTATTTATTTCTTTAATGTAAAAGTTGGTAGCAGCCCTTTTGTTTTGCTTAGAAACGAAATGGACAATGCCCCAATCTTTTCTCAACCGAATTATTTAGAATTCGTAAAAGATGGAAATGGCCTAAATGCTTTGTTGCAGAACTACTGGATGGTAATTCATCCCCCTATTTTGTTTTTAGGATTCGCCAGTACCATTGTTCCGTTTGCTTATGCTATGGCTGGCCTATGGACGAGAGACCATAATGGCTGGACAAAACCAGCTATTCCTTGGGCCGCTTTTTCGGGGGGTATTCTTGGTTTAGGCATTATGATGGGAGCAGCTTGGGCTTACGAGAGTTTAACCTTTGGAGGTTACTGGGCGTGGGACCCTGTTGAGAATGCATCGTTAGTTCCCTGGATGGTTTTGGTAGCAGGCATGCATACAAATCTTATTTACAGAAGCAGTGGGTATTCTTTAAAAAGCACCTACGTGTTTTATATCCTGGCATTTATGCTGGTACTGTATTCTACATTTCTTACCCGCAGCGGAGTTTTAGGAGATACATCAGTACATGCTTTTACTGATCTTGGAATGAATGTTCAATTGGTACTATTCATGCTTGTGTTTCTTGTTCCTTCATTCACACTATTTTTTGTAAGGAGCAAAGAAATTCCGACTATCAAAAGAGAGGAGAATACTTACAGCAGGGAGTTTTGGATGTTTATTGGATCTTTGGTTTTGTTTCTAAGCGCCTTTGTGATTATTGTAAGTACTTCCTTACCTGTGTTCAATAAAATTTTAAAAACAAACTGGGCAGTCGGTGAAGACCCGGAAGGCTTCCACAACCAGGTGCAAATATTTGTCGCTATTATTATTGGGCTGCTTACCGCAGTCACCCAATATTTAAAATACAAAGACACTTCAAAATCCTACTTCTGGCGAAAGGCCTTAATTCCAACAATTATGGCAGTGGTGCTTACTGTAATAATTGCTATTTGGGGCAATATTTCCTACGATAAAAAAGGTATTGGTTTTCTTATTGCCATTCACCTGGGTGTTTTTGCTGCAGTTTATGCAGTCGTTGCAAATGCCGCATACATATGGGTGGGAATGAATGGTAAATTAAAAGCTGCCGGCGCTTCAATTGCACACGTCGGTTTTGGATTAGTGCTTGTCGGTATCCTCATTTCATCTTCCAAAAAGACAGTGCTTAGCCACAATACAACGGGCATGTCGCCTCTAAAAGTTGGAGACAAGGAAAGCCCCCTCGAAAATATCACCCTTATAAAGGGTATTCCTACCGACATGGGTAAGTACATGGTAACCTTTAGAAAGGATACTTTAAACGAGCGCGACCGTAAACGTTATTACGAGATCAACTTCAGGGCTAAAGACGGCAAGGAAAATTTCAATTTATACCCTGATATTATTGAAAATAACAAAGGTAGCGAAGGTGTAACGCCTAATCCTGATGCCCGCCACTACTGGCACAAAGACATTTTTACCTACCTAACCTTTTTGGCCAACCCCGAAAAGATACGTGCACAAGACACCACTACCTTCCGGCTTAAAAATGTAGCCGTTGGCGACACCCTTTTCTATACAAATGGCCTGATGATACTGAACGAGGTTTTGGTTAATCCTAATAACGACAAGTTTAAGTTTTCTCCTCAAGACACTGCGTTGGTTCTTGATATTTCAGTGATCTCAAAAGAAGGCAACAGGTTTAAAGCGCAGCCCGTTTTGCAAATTGTAGACGGCGCGGTGCAGGTACTTCCTGATACTGTAATGGCGCAAAGCCTTGTATTGCAGTTCAACCAGGTGAAAGACCAGGAAAAAGGACTTTTAGAATTAGGTGTGAAGGAAACCAGTGGCGTACTCGATTTCGTAACCCTAAAAGCTTACGAGTTCCCTTTCATAAATGTTCTTTGGATCGGAATTATACTTACAGTAATTGGTTTCTTCATGAGCATCGCACACAGGCTTAATTTGATGGCAAGAGAGAAAAAGTCATAATCTTTCTTCCCTGTTAAAAATTTAGTATTTATTGTAATACAAGCCTCGGTTTTACATAGCGTCATCGTTGCGTCACAATCACTTTATCAGTTGTAATTTTATTGATCTTTTACCATTTTTTATTAATCAACTTTATCAGTTTTATAAATAAAAAAGAGGCGAATGCCTCTTTTTTATTGCGAACGAATAAGCATATTTTTATGAAATGCCAAAACTTAAACCCTGTTAACTCCCGGTTTCAAACTTGTCAGGCTTCCTATCTTAACAGGCTTACCACTATCAATACTATTACGCGCAGCTATTCCCACTAAAATAGACATTGCACCGTCACGACTACCTGCCGCTTGTCTATATGTATCTTTCCCTGCCGGGTTAAATAATTGTTTGCGTAAACGAACGTCGCCGCCTCCGTGTCCTTCTTCGTTATTCGGCACCCTTATTATTTCTCTTTTTCCAAAATTATTTGTTAACTGTATTTCATCATATTTCTCCACTTCCCACGGTTGCCTTTCCTGTACCCAGGCATCTAGTTTACCTTTTGTGCCGTTAAAAGATATTCTATATCCCTCGTATGGAGAATAGGTTGTAAGGGAATAGCTAACCTGTACATTGTTCGCATATTTTATTTGTACAGCCATCTTATCAAAAATGTCAATGTCTTCTTTCCAAACACAACCATCACGATGATAACCATCGTGCTTTTCGTTTGCTGCGTAAATTTTCATCAGCCGCTCATCCTTAGTAATGTCAAAATAAAACTTGCACTTGTCTTTGTAAGGGCAAGGGCGGCAATGCGTATACCTGAACGGGTTATTTTTTCCATAATGCTCAAGCGAGCCGTAAGCAAAAACCTCCTGGGGGTCGCTTTCGAGCCACCAGTTTAAAAGATCGAAATGGTGAGTAGATTTATGAACTAATAGAGAGCCGCTGTTTTTTCTAAGCCTGTGCCAACGACGAAAGTAGTCAGCTCCATGCGAAGTATCGAGGTACCAGTGAAAATCTACAGAAGTAACTTTGCCAATAGAATCGTTGTGCAATAGTTCGTAGATCTTTTGCCTGTGGGGCGAATAGCGGTAGTTAAAGGTTACCGAAACTTTTTTGCCTGATTTTTTCTCCGCATCTAAAATGGCCTGGCATTTTTTCTCGTCAATTGTCATTGGCTTTTCCGTAATGATGTCAGCACCTGCTTCGAGTCCTTTAATAATTTGCTGGTGGTGGGTTCCGTCAACAGTTGTTACTATTAAGATGTCGGGCTTGGTTTCCTTCAGCATCTTATCAAGGTCGGTATAAGTTGGACAATCTAATTTTAGCATTGCTTTACCTGTTTCAACCCGCCCTGGGTTAATATCGCACAAGCCAACAAACTCAATAAGGTTACTAAATTCTTTTATAACAGGTGTGCCCCACATGCCTAGTCCGCGATGGCCTGTACCAACCATGGCCACCTTTTTTTTCGTACCTTCTAAAACCGAGGCTAATAAATTTTCTGAGAGGAGAGTGCCCGCTGCAAGGGTGCCGGTTTGCTTAATAAATGTGCGACGTTCCATATGGTTATGTTAAAAGAGAAAGATAATGTGAATTAGTGAATACAAATTAAACAGGTAGAACTTTTTTGCAGATAAGTGTTTCTATTGGTTCATGAGGGTTGATAGAAGCGGTTGATTAATAAGTTACAATTGATTGATTCTTCGTGCTGCATGCGGCACCGAAAGTACAAGTGAGTGACACAACGATGTTGAGAAATGTTCTTCAGCCAGTAACCAAATATTATTAGAAATAAATACGTTTAAAGTAATAGGAATTATAAATACAATAACAACCTTTTAGGTTACTTTCATATTCTCCGTGGAATATATAAGTACAATAAAACCAATTTGCAACGATGCCTGTTGTGGATACTAAGCTGAAAAATTTATTGCTAATTACGTTGTTTGCCTGTGTGTCTTTTACTATAAAGGCTCAAAGCGGTAGAAACGATACCCTGCAGGTCTACGCCTTTGTAGTTGACGGGGATACTATACCAGGAGGAAGGATGCTGGACGTGAACATGTATACCAAAATGCATGAAAAGTGGCGCAAGTACTGGGCAGAGTGGACGCGTTTGCGTAACGCTGTTTACGTTACTTACCCATACGCTAAGGCTGCGGGTAAAATAATGAATGAAATAAACGCTAAGCTGGTAAATGTTGCTGATAAGAAACAGCGTAAGGCAATTATTAAAGAAAGAGAAAAGGAACTTAAAAAGCAGTTCACCGATAAAATTACCAACCTCTCGGTTTACCAGGGAAAGGTATTAATGAAATTGATTAACCGAGAAACAGGCAACAACTGTTACGAGATCATACAGGAATATAAAGGCGGATTTACTGCGGGTGCTTACCAAACCATTGCGGTGATATTTGGTAGTAGTCTTAAGCAAGCTTATGAACGCGACGACAAGGATAGGGCAATAGAGATTATTGTACAGGATGTTGAAAGGATGTATGGGCACCGGGGATCTTAACGAAATTCGGTTGCCGGCAAATCCTAAGTCGTTGATTTACTTAATACTCTCCCTATTTTTCTTCATTGTATTTTAAGGTATAAATTATTAACCTTAACAACAAGGAAGTTGTATTTGAATTATCTTGCGCCTCTTATTAAGGAACAGGCATGGAAAAACTGGATATTCTGGCTTTTGGTGTCCACCCGGATGATGTGGAGCTTGGTTGTTCAGGAACTTTACTTTCTTCGATAGCGGAAGGTAAAAAAGTTGGAGTGGTAGATTTGACTAGGGGAGAACTTGGAACAAGAGGTACCGCTGAAACACGTGATAAAGAAGCTGCCGACGCTGCAATAGCAATGGGAATTTCCATAAGGGAGAACCTGAGAATGGCTGATGGGTTTTTTCAGAACGACGAAACGAACCAGCGGAAAGTAATTACAGCTATCAGAAAATACCAGCCTGAAATAATTTTGTGCAATGCGCTTGAGGATAGACATCCAGACCACGGCAGAAGTTCGAAATTAGTTTCAGATGCAGCCTTTCTTTCAGGGTTAAGGAAAATTCAAACAACTTTTGATGGTAATAATCAACAGGCATGGAGACCGAAGTATGTTTTCCATTACCTGCAGGATCGATTTTTACAGCCCGATTTTGTAGTTGATATTTCTGATTTTCATGAGCAAAAGCTGAAAGCTATTCTTTGCTATACTACCCAGTTTAATAGTCCTGGAACAGATGAGCCACAAACGTACATTTCAAATCCTGAATTTTTGGAGGGAGTGAAAGCGAGGGCGATGATGCTGGGCAAAAGAATCGGTGTAAAATTTGCAGAAGGCTACGTTACAGAAAAAATGGTAGGGATTAAAAATTTTGATGCTTTTATTCAACACACAACCTAACCTTAAACAATAAACTAAACTCTTAAAAGGAAACTTTTTAAAACGTATTCAAAAAAACACTTCTCTCATGGCCGCAGCAACTCCCAAATTTCCCAAAGTACAAGTATCCTTTCACGCAGAATTGAAAAGAAGGATCGGGGACTATTTTAAGCAAAAAGGAAAGTCTCAAACAGGTAACATCAAGCTTTACATTAAAGCAATTGTACTCGTTTCGGCCTTTATAGGCTTGTATGTACACCTTGTATTCTTTACACCAGTACCGCTATTAGCGATAATCGAAAGCGTTGTTTTTGGTTGCGTGATTGCAGCTATTGGTTTCAACGTAATGCATGATGGCGCACACGGAAGTTTCAGCAAGTATGAGTGGATTAATAACCTCGCCTCAAATCTTGCGAATTTTTTAGGGGCAAGCCAGTACATGTGGAAGTCAAAACATAATATTATTCACCACACTTATACTAATATTCATGGTGTTGATGATGACATAGAAGCACGTCCGTTATTACGTTTGTGCGATGAGCAGGATCACTATAAAATTCACAAGTTTCAACATTATTATTTTCCTGCTGCTTATTCTTTATTATACATCTGGTGGATTTTTGTAACGGATTATAAGAAGTATTTTTCTGGAAAAATCGGTGAAATTCCTTTAAGGAAAATGACTGCGAAAGAGCATTTTTTCTTTTGGTTTTATAAAGTTGCTCACGCGGTAATTTTTGTTGCCCTTCCAATTTATATGGTCGGTTTTACAGCTTGGATAATAGGTTTTCTTAGCATGGGTCTGGTTGCAGGATTTGTATTGAGCATTGTTTTCCAACTAGCACATACAGTAGAGCATACACATTTCCCGATGCCAAACGAGCTCAGTGGAAAAATGGATGATGAGTGGGCTATTCACCAAATTAAAACAACAGCAAATTTTGCTACCAGAAATAAAGTAATCTCGTGGTTAGTTGGGGGATTGAATTTTCAGATCGAGCACCACTTATTTCCTAAAATTTCCCACGTACATTACCCGCAGATTAGTAAGATTATCAGGCAGGCCTGCCAGGATTTTGGAATTGAATACGTAGAATATCCAAAGATGAGGCAAGCTGTTGCATCGCATATTCATTACCTGAAGAGTATGGGTAAAGCAGCCTAAGAAATAGTTTATATAATTTAAAGTGTAGTTGTTCACTCAGCTACACTTTTTTATTTGCAGACATCTCGCCGTAGGTTAATCATGGCAACTGTATTACAAGGTACTTGGCGGGGAAGGAAACATTAATTTTGAGTCCTCGTTGAAAGAGCCCATAAACTGTACTTCCCGTCCCAGTCATGGAGGCATAAGATGCGCCGCTTAAGTAGAGCTTTTCCTTAACCTCTTTTATGGCAGGATGTGTTTTAAATACGCCCTCTTCAAAATCGTTAACTAATTCAGACTTCCACATCTCAACAGGCTGTTTAATAATCGTTTTTATAGATTTCTTAGGTGCAGAGGGTGTAATGCCACTAAAAGCCAGCCCCGTTGAAACGTGTATTCCAGGGTTTACTATTAAGATGTTGTAGCCAGAAAGATCAAGGTTTAGCGGTTCCATAATTTCGCCCCGGCCAGTAGCAAAGCAAGGGGAATTATAAATAAAAAATGGACAATCACTGCCCAGTTGCAAGGCGTAATCAACCAGTTGTTGCTGACTTAAGTCTAACTTAAATTTTTCATTAAGCATCATCAGCATAAAAGCGCCGTTACTGCTTCCGCCGCCCAGGCCGGCACCCATTGGAATTGCTTTGTGTAGATGAATTTGTAAAGCAGGTATTTGTGGGAAGTCTTTTTTAAGTAACTCGTAAGCCTTCATGCAAAGGTTATCCGTTGCATTTCCCGCCACTGACAGTCCTGTTACTTCCAGCCCCATTTCTTTTGCAGCAACAAACTCCAGCGCATCTTTTATTTCTAGGGGATAAAAAACTGTTTCAAGGTTGTGAAAGCCGTCGTTTCTTTTGGCTACCACATTAAGTCCGAGATTTATTTTGCAATTGGGAAATTGTATCATGCGCCAGGAGTAGGGATTTTGGTACCAGCTTTAGTATTCTAATTAAACATCGTTGCGTCGCAATCCGTTCATCAATTGTGCTACTATTAAACTTTATTGTGTTTATATAACGTGTCCGCGGTTGTCCTGCTTCTTTCATAAGAAGTTTAAGGAGTAGATTAACGACCTGCACCTAGCTGAATGACGATAGAAATGTACAAGAGTGCGACGCAAGTAAAGCTAAATAGTAGCAATGGTGCATGGCCCAAAAATCTCACTGAAAAACACGAGGGTATCTAACTATTTTTTTCTCTCTTTTATCTCGTCGCGTATGGCAGCCGCTTTAATGTAATCTTCCTGTTCCAAAACTTCGTTCAACAAGGTATTTAATTCTTCAAGGGAAAGGCCAGTAAGGTCGTCGCGGCTTCCGGGCTCTGCAGTAGTTGTAACTGTGCCGGTCTTTTTCTTTCCGGCTGTGGTATCGTCCATTAAAATGCCGGCGTTCTCCAAAATGTGTTCGTAGGTGTAAATGGGGCAGCCAAAGCGAACAGCAAGCGCAAGGGCGTCGCTGGTTCTGCTATCTATTTCAACGGTGTCGTGTTCGCTAATGCAAACAAGCTTGCTGTAGAAGATACCTTCCTGCAGATCACTTATAACAATCTCCTGTAGGTCTACCGTAAATGCATTCATAAAATTCTTAAGCAGGTCGTGAGTAAGTGGCCTGCTTGGTTGCATTCTTTCCAAAGCCACGGCTATAGCCTGCGCCTCGAAGCCACCTATAACAATAGGTAGGCGGCGAAGTCCATTAACCTCACCTAAAACAACAGCATAAGAATGTGTTTGTGTTATACTATGCGACAGCGCTACTATTTCCAATTCAATTTTCTTCATACCCGCAAATAGATATCTACTAATTGTAATAAACCGCAAATGTAAAGATTTACAGTTTGATACTGTATTTTTTGTAACTGCGATTAATTCCTCAGTTCAATTGCAACTATAATACCCACGAATTGTGGTGTAACAAATACCTGCCATTACCTCTGGCGATTGTTTGTTACATTTGCTCTCCAAAATTTTTACTAAAGCATTTATGATCAATATTACATTACCTGATGGTGCAGTGAAACAATACGAAGCAGGGGTAAGCGCTTTGGATGTTGCAGTGAGTATAAGCGAAGGTCTTGCACGTAAAGTATTAGCGGCAAAAGTGAACGATGAAGTGTGGGATCTTTCTCGTCCTATTAATAATGATGCTTCTTTAAAATTGCTGACGTGGAATGATGTAGAAGGAAAAGCTACTTTCTGGCATTCTTCCGCTCACTTAATGGCTGAGGCACTGGAAGCTGTTTATCCTGGTGTGAAACTAGGAATAGGCCCAGCTATTGAAAAAGGTTTTTATTATGATATTGATCTTGGTGACAGGCAAATAACAGAAGAAGACCTTAGAAAGATTGAAGTGAAGATGGCTGAACTTGCAAAGACAAACAGCAAGTACGAACGTAAAGATGTAAGTAAAGAGGATGCTGTAAAATATTTTACTGAGAAAGGTGATGAATACAAGCTTGAATTAATCGAAGGATTGAAAGATGGCGAGATAACTTTTTATAGCCAGGGCGGTTTTACAGATTTATGTCGCGGGCCGCATATTCCTTCTACTTCTTTTATTAAAGCGGTTAAGTTAACAAGTATTGCTGGTGCTTACTGGAGAGGCGATGAGAAGCGTAAAATGCTCACCCGTATTTACGGCGTAACGTTTCCTAACCAGAAGGAACTGGATGAATACGTTTTGCTTTTAGAAGAAGCAAAGAAAAGAGACCACCGCAAGCTGGGTAAAGAATTGGAACTTTTCACTTTCTCAGAAAAAGTTGGTTTGGGATTGCCATTGTGGTTACCTAAAGGAGCAATGCTACGTGAAAGGTTGCAGCAATTTTTGCAGAAAGCCCAATTAGAAACAGGTTACCTACCAGTTATTACTCCACATATTGGTCATAAGAATTTATACATCACGAGTGGACACTATGAGAAGTATGGTAAGGATAGTTTCCAGCCAATAAAAACACCGCAGGAAGGAGAGGAGTTCTTCTTAAAACCGATGAACTGCCCTCACCATTGCGAGATTTATAAAGCAATACCAAGAAGCTATAAAGATCTTCCACTGCGCTTAGCAGAGTTTGGAACAGTTTACCGTTACGAGCAGCACGGTGAATTACACGGTTTAACCCGCGTTCGTGGATTTACCCAAGACGATGCGCACCTTTTCTGTCGTCCTGACCAGGTGAAGGATGAATTTAAAAAGGTGATCGACCTTGTGTTGTATGTTTTTAAATCATTAAGTTTTGAGAACTACACCGCGCAAATTTCATTGAGAGATAAAGACGATAGAAGTAAGTACATAGGAACAGATGAGAACTGGGAGATAGCTGAACAAGCAATTATTGAAGCTTCAGCTGAAAAAGGATTGAGCACTGTAATTGAATATGGTGAAGCCGCCTTCTACGGTCCTAAGCTTGACTTTATGGTGAAAGATGCGATTGGTCGCAAGTGGCAATTAGGAACTATTCAGGTAGATTATAATTTGCCTGAAAGATTTGAGCTTACTTATGTGGGTGAAGACAACGGAAAACACAGGCCAGTTATGATTCATCGGGCACCATTTGGATCAATGGAAAGATTTATAGCACTATTAATTGAACACTGTGCCGGTAAATTTCCGCTTTGGTTAGCCCCTACGCAAGCAACTGTTTTACCTATTAGTGATAAGTACATTGAGTACGCTAAAAGGGTGGAGCAGTTATTGAAAGCAAAAGATATAAGAGCAACTGTTGATGATAGGAACGAAAAAATAGGAAAGAAAATTCGTGAAGCTGAGATGAACAAAGTACCTTATATGCTTGTTGTAGGCGAAAAAGAGATGCAGGATGAAAAGGTTTCGTTGAGAAAGCAGGCGAAAGGAGACATTGGCATGAAATCAGTTAATGAAACCATAGAACTATTAAACGAAGAAATAGAAAGTAAAAGAGCATTTGAATAAAAACGTAAATTCTTATACTTTCGTAAAAATTTTTATTTAACCAAAAACAAATAATGGCATTAAACCCTAATTTCAGGGGGAGGAATCCCAATTTTAGAAGAGAAGTTCAGCAAGAACATAGAACAAACAGGATGATAAGAGTTCCTGAAGTGAGATTGGTAGGAGAAGGAATTGAACCAGGTGTTTACCCTACAGATAAAGCATTAGCACTGGCAGAAGCGCAAGGTCTTGACCTTGTAGAAATTTCGCCAAACGCCACCCCTCCGGTTTGTAAGGTAATTGATTATAAAAAGTTTCTTTACGAGAAAAAGCGTAAGGAAAAGGAGATGAAGGCGAATGCAAAACAAAGCGAGGTTAAAGAGATCCGCTTTACACCAAGTACAGACGATCATGATTTTGATTTCAAAGCAAAGCACGCCGAGAAGTTTATAAAAGAAGGCGATAAAGTAAAAGCTTACGTTCAGTTTAAAGGACGTGCTATTATGTTTAAGGATAGGGGCGAGTTACTTCTATTAAAGTTTGCCGAGAGATTGAGCGAGTTCGCCGTATTGGAAAGTATGCCTAAAATGGAAGGAAAAAGAATGTTGGTAATCTTTGCTCCAAAAGCTAAGAAACCTAAAACAGAAAAAGAGAAATAAAATTCAAGCAGCGGCAACGCTGCTTTTTTTTGAATATATAGAAACACTACAAAAATTGTGTCGCTGGTTAAAAGCATTGCAGGAAGAGATTAAATGGGGGCACAACCTCTCTCTTACCATCGTTACAAAAATGTATTGCGTTACCGGTGTTGATGGTCCGTTTGGTACTTCCTGTAAATGTTGCGAAGAAGATTATGCAGAATTGGTATAACGAGATGGCATCATTCCGGCGCCATATGGCGCGAAATAAATGGGTAATGGTAGAAAAGGCTTCAGCATTATCTAATGACGAATGGAAAAGCTACATTACAAAGTCCTATCAAATCATTAGTTCGAAGCTAACAGGGAAAGTAAAGAAGGAACTGGGATTAGTAGTTTAGAAATCTTTTGATCCAGGCATTTGTTCCCTGGTTAATCATCGTTGCGTCGCAGTACGTTCATCTGTTGTAGTACTATTAAGCTTTTCCTGCATTATCATAAGTATAGCATTCGACGGCTTGGCATTGTGGCGGTATTCTGTGTTTCGTTAGCCCTTAACTTAAGCAGCTTAATAAACTAAAGTACAAAACCTTTTCAAATGCCCACGGTCACACTCGATATGCGGTACAATAGCCGACAAAAGTTGATGCTGCGTTAGGTCGCGCTATAACGACAAACCGATGTTTGTACGCTTGGTCATTTGATTGGTTCTTTCTTCCAATTCTTACCTCCGTACTCTTTGTACTTGAAGTCTTGATATGGATACCAGTCCCTAACTTCTGTAGCGTCGAAAGTTGACATCGAAACAAAATGGTCTGCAAGTTTGATGTAATCCTTTTCTTTCAGCGGATATACGTCAACTAATGGCAATATTGATTTGTTGTCATAAACATAAACGTTGCAATTCATGGTGCAGTTCTCTTTGCGAAACTGCTTAACAAACTGATAAACATAATTTTTGTCAAAGTTTGTATGCTTTAAAAGCACATGAAATTTTTGAACTGCTGGTTTGTCCTCGGTCTTTATGATCTCGTACTCCTTCGGGTCAAGTTTGCCCAATGATTGTTTCTCTTCATCCTCTTTTCCAATTAGATACTTTGATGGTATCCAACCCAAATGAGTTTCCGAAAGCCACTCAGGTTCAACAACTTTTATTTTCGACCAGTTACCCTTTGATTCCAACACTTCAACCTTCGTGGAATAGTCAACTTGGCAGTAGTGGGTTTCGCCAAGAGATTGTGTCGCCTTTTCGTTTATCAGCTTTTTTGATTTTTCTCCCGGAGTTGTCCTGATAACTATGTCTTCCCCATTGATGCCGAATATAGTATTTGAAGGTTGCTCAACTTTAGTAGTTGAAAAGGAGGAATTGTCAACGTCCTTTGTATTCGTCGGCGAGGAACATGAAACTATAATTGTAAGACAAAAAAATGCAGTTAGGCTCGTAATTATTCTGCTCATAATGTTAGTGATTGGTTTTTGACTTGCGTACAATTCTATATTAAAATCAAAAGATTTTTGTCTCGTTCCTTCTTCCTCTTTTTACTTTTGCATTTTTAATTTTGAATTTGCATTCGTTGCCATGAAAAACTACCGTCGAACGGAGCGTCGCAACAATGTCTCCTATTAGCTTCAACTGCAGACACCAAAAATCTTCTTAAAACAGTTTGCGCTTAAAGTGCAAACGCTTACCTTCGCGCTCCATTTACCCACAAGGCTCCATAAGTGTCTTCCTGTGAAGTCCGCCAGCAGGGTGTAATCTAATAAGATTATCAGTAATGCCGAAAGTAAAAACAAACTCGAGCGCAAAAAAAAGGTTTAGAGTAACCGGAACAGGTAAGATCACTTTCCAGAAAGCTTTTAAACGCCACATATTAACTAAAAAGTCTAAAAAGCGCAAGCGTAGCCTTCGCCAGGATGGTATGGTTCATCCATCGAACATGCACTTTGTGAAGCGTTTATTGGGAATGAAATAATTCCTGAAAAAGAAAGTAATTAAATTAAAAACATCTGTTCCGTTTCAGCGGAATCTAAATTAAGAAAATATGCCACGTTCTAAAAATGCGGTAGCCTCAAGAGCCAGAAGGAAAGGAATAATGGCCCAGGCTAAAGGTTATTATGGTAAGCGTAAAAACGTTTATACCGTAGCAAAAAATATTGTTGAAAAAGGTATGACTTACTCTTATGTAGGTCGTAAACTTAAAAAGCGTGAATACCGCACTTTGTGGATCGCACGTATTAACGCTGCAGTAAGAGCCGAAGGAATTACTTACAGCGAATTCATACATGCTTTATCTGCAAAAGGTATCGAAATCAATCGTAAAGTATTAGCTGATTTAGCTATGAATGAACCTGCTTCTTTTACAGCATTGGTTGCTTCAGTTAAATAAGCACTTTGTACTTATAAGAATTTTAACTACCGGGAGCGCTATCGCTTCCGGTTTTTTGTTTTTTGAATATAGCAATCAATTAATTTTGCAGGCTAATTGTTGGGTTAACTAAATCAACAACATACTTATTAATGAACAATACCTACACCGACCTGGTGAAACAAACCTTCCACTTTCCGCAAGAAGGTTTTCATTTAGAAGATAATTACCTGAGGTATAATAATCTTGATCTTAAGGCTCTTATTGACAAGTACGGTACACCTATGAAGGTGACTTATCTTCCAAAAATTGGTATGCAAATAAACAAAGCGAAGCAAATGTTTGCTAACGCTTTTAAAAAGCATAAGTACGAGGGGCAGTATAATTACTGTTACTGTACAAAAAGCTCTCACTTCTCATTTGTTGTGGAGGAAGCTTTAAAACATAACATACACCTTGAAACATCTTACGCGTACGATATAGAGATTATTAAAAAGCTCTACCAGCGTAAGAAGATAACAAAGGAGACCTTCATAATCTGTAATGGATTTAAGCAGAAAAATTATACCCGTCGTATTGCAAACCTTCTGAACACTGGTTTTAAAAATGTTATTCCTGTATTAGACAATGCTGATGAACTGAACGACTACAGGAAGTCGGTAAAAGGCCCCTTTAAACTTGGGATAAGAGTTGCTGCTGAAGAAGAGCCAACCTTCCCATTCTATACTTCAAGGCTGGGTATGCGCACTAAAGACATCCTAGAATTTTATGTTGACCATATTGAAGGATACGAGAATAAGTTCCAACTAAAGATGTTGCATATCTTTTTAAACAAGGGTATAAAAGACGACATTTATTACTGGAGCGAATTAAACAAGGTGATCAACCTGTATTGCCAGCTAAAGAAGATTTGTCCTGAACTTGATAGCATAAATATTGGTGGTGGTTTTCCTATCAAACATTCTCTAGGTTTCGATTATGACTACCAGTTTATGATCACCGAGATCGTGGGTAACATTAAGAAAGCCTGTAAGAATGCAAAGGTGCCAATGCCTCACATTTTTACTGAGTTTGGAAGCTTTACCGTTGGTGAAAGCATGGCGCACATTTACAGTGTGATTGGTAATAAAGTGCAGAACGACCGTGAGACATGGTACATGATAGATTCGTCTTTCATAACTACTTTGCCGGATACCTGGGGGATAGGTGAGAAGTTCCTGATGCTTCCCATTAATAAATGGAATGCCGAATACCAGCGAGTCGTCCTGGGAGGAATAACGTGCGATAGCCATGATTACTATGATAGTGAAGAGCACATTAACGAAGTGTTCTTACCAAAAAGCGAAGGTGAAGAACCATTATATGTCGGCTTTTTTCATACCGGTGCTTACCAAGACCAGATAAGTGGTTATGGTGGTATTAAACACTGTTTAATACCAAGTCCTAAACATATAATTGTTGAGCAGGATAAGAATGGAAAATTAACCGATTGGATGTATGCTCCCGAGCAAACGGCTCAAAGCATGTTGAAGATCCTGGGTTATTAATGTAATACTACCAATCGAACTATCGTCTCTGGTTACAGGGAAGGAAAGTCCGGACAGCATAGGGCAACCTACCGGTGAATAGCCGGCTTCTGCGCCAGCAGAACGAGAAAGTGCCACAGAAAATAACAGCAGCCTCCCCTAACCCCTCCAAAGGGGGGAATAAGAGGAGGCCTGCAAAGGTGAAAACGTAGGGTAAGAGCCTACGGCAGCAATAAGTAATTATTGTTGGGGGTAAACCTTGGGTGCTGAAATGCCATGTATAGTACTGCTTGAAGGCGGCCCGCCTGATGGTACAGGGTAGGCAGATACAGGTTACAAGTAATTGTAATCGCAGATAAATGATAGTGTAGAAACAGAATCCGGCTTACGAGTTGGTAGTAATATTGCCCCCGATTTTTTCGGGGGCTTTTGTTTTATTACTCGTTGTAGTGATAAGAATTATTATGATACGAGCATTTGGTTTTTCATAGCATCATCGTTGCTACGCTCAGTTTAAAAGCATGTCTATGATTGTACTATAGGCTGACATTTATAAAACTAAAACTGTGATAACCTTCATCTTTTTTTGTTCCCAACCACTTTCTTTTTAGGTTGTTTTGCAGCTTCTTTTTTCGGCTGGCCTGCTTCTCTCCTTACTTCTTGTTGTATCTCTATAAATTCTTTAATTTCTGCTTCCACTCTTTCCTCGTAGTACTTCACTATATCTTTTAAAGCTCGCAGCATCTCTAGTTGTTCATCCTTGTGCCCGTGTTGCGTTTCCACGTTTATGTAGGGAATGCCTTTACTAGCAGCATAGACTGACATTGAACCATCATCAGCAACTGTCTTGTTGTTTTGAAGCACTACACTTATTTCTTTTTCCTTTAAGTAGTGGTAAATAGTGTCTTCGGTAGTTAAGATAAAATCGTCAGGATCCATGAGAGGATTGATGTAAAGCATGCCCGTATTCTTAGCTTCTGATCCGCCTTTTTTATAACTGTTTATAGAGAAGTTGCTATCAGAATTATTATGCAGCGCAATCACCAATATCTTATTGTCAATATATTCTGCCAATATTTGAGATGCCAATAATTCCACTCCCGCCGCAGCTGCTGTATTGTTCGTACTAAGTAGTTTAAGTGATGCCGTTCTTCCTGATTTGGTATAGATGCGGTTAGGATCAAAAATGTATTGCTTGTTGTTTAGATCAAACTTAATGTTGCGGGCTCCTTCCTGCTGAAGCTGAAAAAGGTTGCCTCCATTTTCTAGTAAATATTCGTGTGCTGCTTCAACACTCGTGTTTTCATCGTCGTGAACATTAATGAAAACTATAGGGGCCTTACAGGGAAGATAACAAGCAGTGCTGATTATGATAGGGCTATCACCTATCAAAAACTTTTTAGCAGTCGTAGTATCTTGGCTGAATGATTTTATAGAAATCAGAAGTACAATTACTATTAAAAGTTTTTTCATAAGACTAATTATAAAACAAAATAAGTGTTTTTGCGAGAACAAGTATTATGCCCGCAAGTGTAAACGAATTGGTATTATAGCTATTGCTTCTGGTGCAGACTAATAGTGCGTTGAGTTAAGTTGAGTAGGTTACAAAACGTACAAGAGTGCGACGCAACGATGTTTAATAGTAGCACTCCGGCTGGGTTAATAAAGACTTTAAAACAAACTTATTTAGCTTCCTCAGTCTTAGGTTTTCGTCTAAACCTGATAGCTGCATTTTTAATAAAATTGCTGGTCATGTTGAGCTCAAATCTTTCTTCGCCTGCATATATAATAGCTAGTGCGGTATTAGGCGCAATTGTACCAAGGTTTTCGGCAAACATACTTATCTCGTTGATCGTTGTGTCGAGCGGAAGAGTGTAGGTTAAAGCTTTTGTACTAAGCATTTGCTTAGCACTTATAAGTTTCCTGTTATAAAAGAAAGAGATGGTATCGTTATCAACGTCGCCATTGTCATACAAAGAAACTTTAAGGCTATCTGCATCTACTTCAATCACGGGTGGAGCTTCAAAAGCGCGGGTTATTAGTTCCGCCGTCACTTCGGCATTTGGTGTTGGAATAACTTTAGGAGCTTCCTCTGTTACATCATTAACGGGCACTTCGATCTCCTCTTTAATCACCTCTTCCTTAGGTTTGTTTACCGCCTTTACAAATTTTATAGTGATGGCCGGGCAAGTATACCTGTACGCAAGACTTGGATTAAACTGGCCGTATAAACTACTTTCAACTTTAGAAACCCTCAAGGTAAAGGAGCCTTCCATTGGGCAATCGGCACCTTGGAGATTGCTTGCCTTGTAATTTATAAAAGGCATTAATTTCAGTTCGAGAGTACGTGTATTTTCATCGAAAGTGCCGCTAACCTTATTAGTTACCGACATGCTTTTGAAAAAGTAATTGAACTGCCCTGTTACTTTATTTCCCTTTTGGGTAAGCACTAATTCGCTTAAGTAGTTGCTCTGTTCTCCTTTATTGCTAATGCTGCCTACGCCATACCAATCGCCGGTAACTTTTTGTGCGCTTATCTTAATAATCGAAAAGAAAAGAAGGGTAAGAACTAGGGTCAGATTCTTTCTCAAAGGGTTTGTTTTTTACAATGTCCTGATAATTGTGCGAATCAGCCACAATTATGCCGTTTTTATAATTTAATTAAGAAAACAAGTGAAAGCCTCTATTTTAAAATTCTTTTAAGCTCCCTGTCGGATTCCTTTTTCTTAATGCTATCCCTTTTGTCGTGAAGCTTTTTGCCTTTACCAAGACCGATCTCGATCTTAGCCATATTTTTCTCGTTGAAGAATATCCGTAGAGGCACAATCGTGTAACCCTTGTCCTTCATTTTATTCTCCAGTTTTTTTATCTCTCTTTTTGTAAGCAACAACTTACGATCGTGAACAGCAATGTGGTTGTTTGCAGTACCCATTGAATACTCAGCGATGTACATTCCCCTTACCCAAATCTCGCTTTTGTGCAGCATACAATAACTATCGCTAAAGCTTACTTTACCCTCCCGTATACTTTTCACTTCGGTGCCTAGCAACACCATGCCTGCCTGGTATTTATCTTCAATCGCATATTCGTAATACGCCTGCCTGTTATTTAATTCCTTCGCACCCATAGTTCTCAATTAGCGGCAAAAATAATGGATTTGTTATTGATACTTTTTTTAAGTGAAGAGGCGAATTAGTCGAGCTATATTTTGTTTACCAGCGGAAGTTGTAATAGCAACATCGTTGTGTCACTCACTTGTACTTGTATAGCTTTAAGCAGCTTTTATTGTGTTTTGTCGTGGAGGCTTATTCTATAACCTCACGTCAATAATGTTGCTGTAAAAAAAAGCCGGCTAATTGCCGGCTTAATATTATCCCTGAAAGAGTACCACTAATTGTGCTAACCTTTCCTTCATTTTTTTCCTGTGAAGAATAAAATCGAGGAAGCCGTGTTCTAGTAAGAATTCACTTCGTTGAAAACCCTCGGGCAAGTCTTTCTTAATCGTTTCTTTAATAACCCTTGGGCCAGCAAAACCTATTAATGCGCCAGGCTCAGCAATATTTAAATCGCCAAGCATACCAAAGCTTGCAGAAATACCACCAAAAGTTGGATCAGTGAGTATGCTTATGTAAGGCAGCTTAGCATCGCTAAGTTGAGAAAGTTTACCACTTGTTTTAGCTAATTGCATTAAGCTAAACGCGCTCTCCATCATACGGGCACCGCCGCTTTTGCTTATTACCACATATGGTAAGCTGTGCTCAATACAAAAGTCAACAGCACGACTAAATTTTTCTCCCATCACGCTTCCAAGACTGCCACCAATAAATTCGAAATCCATGCAGGCAATTACGATATCTCTTCCACTTACTGAGCCAACGGCTACACGCATACTATCGTGTAAATCTGTTTTTGCCCATATATCTTCAAGCCTTTTTTTGTAGGGCTTAAGGTCAGTAAAACCAAGGAAATCTTTACTGCGAATGTTTTCGAATAATTCTGAATATTCGCCGTTGTCAAATAAGAAATCGTAATAATCTTCGCTGCTTATGCGGTGGTGATGTTCGCATTTTGTGCAAACGTAAAGATTCTCTCTAAGATCGGTTGAGGTAGATATATAATTACAATTTGGGCATTTGGTCCAAAGCCCTTCAGGTGTTTCTTTCTTTTCTGAAGTGGTCGTTAGAATTCCTTTTTTTATCCGCTTAAACCATCTTGGTCTTGGCTCTCCACTTTTTTCGTTTTCGCCGGCCAGGTTCGCTTCAAAATCCTCTTCTTGTTTCATTTAAATCAGTTTTCAATGGGTAGTTGAAGGTATACATTAATTCTTCTTTCTCCGAAAGGCAAGGGTTAATATTAATTTGTTTTCAGGTTGCCGTTTTCTTTCAATTGTTGCATTAACTACAACTGCTGAAGAGTGCGACGCAACGATGATGCTATAAAAAACCTATGCTCGTAACATAAAAAAACTGTTGCAATACAACGAGCAACAGTTTGTAAACTTTTATCAGGCAATAGTGATGCTTTCATCTAAATACACATCCTGGCAGGCATTAAGCAGTTTGATGCCTTCAGCTATTGGGCGCTGGAAAGCTTTGCGGCCAAGAATAAGGCCCATGCCACCAGCACGTTTATTTACAACTGCAGTTATTACTGCTTCCTGCAGATCGCTATCGCCCATGCTTTCGCCGCCGCTATTAATTAATCCAATACGACCATTGTAGCAATTCAGCAACTGGTACCGTGTAAGATCAATTGGGTGTTCAGTTGTTAATTTTTCGTATATCAGTTTGTTGGTTTTGCCATGCTTCGTAGCAAGGTAACCGCCGTTGTTAGTAGGTAGCTTTTGTTTAATAATGTCGGCCTGCAAAGTAACACCGAGGTGATTGGCCTGGCCGGTAAGGTCAGCCGATGTATGGTAATCGATACCGTCAACTTTAAAGGCATTGTTGCGGGTGTAGCACCAAAGAATGGTAGCCATGCCAAGTTCGTGGGCCAATTCAAACGCTTCTGCAACCTCTTTTAGTTGTCGCCTGCTCTCGGCACTGCCCCAATAAATTGTGGCGCCTACGGCTACTGCACCCATGTTCCATGCACTCTTTACCGTTCCAAATAAGGTTTGGTCAGTAGTGTTAGGGTAGCTTAAAAATTCGTTGTGATTTATCTTAACTACAAAAGGAATCTTATGCGCATACTTTCGGCTCATTAAACCAAGCACACCGTAAGTAGACGCAACAGCATTACAGCCACCTTCTATTGCAAGCTTAATAATATTCTCGGGGTCGAAGTAAATAGGATTGGGTGAAAAGGCGCTGGCGCCGCTGTGCTCAATGCCCTGGTCAACAGGAAAAATGCTGCAATAGCCCGTGCCGCCTAAACGACCATGGCTTAACAAAGTTTGCATGCTGCGTAAAACCTGGTTATTGCGGTTACTATTAATCCATTGCTCATCCACGTGGTTTGGAGATGGAAGATGGATAGTTGATTTTTCGATTGAATTACATTGGTGCTGTAGCAGGTATTCCGCTTTATCGCCTAACAGCTCAATAATTGTTTGATTAGCCATGGCAAGTTAGATTGTAGTTTTTTTCATTTTGTTCCCGGCACTTGTAACAACCAGGTACATTGTTGCGTCGCACTCTTGTACTTTTTGTTTCTATGCAGCGCTGGGTTCCAGTATTAGGGTAACTACTCAAAATTCGAAAATCGTTTTGTTGCAAGAGCGGCAAATATAAGCCAATTAGCAAATCAGCCAATTTGCTAATTACCCTAATCGGTAATCCTTCCCTTAGCCTTTTGAACCATCAGGAGGTTTTTATGCAGTGTTTGTTTCAGGTTCGTTTTTACAATCTCTCCCATGGACTTGCATTCTAAAAACCTTTTGCTGTTAAAGTAATTAGCTAATTCATTTTTTAGTTGTTCCACTTTCGGATCTGTTGAGATTCGGTCGACAGCCATTATCTTAAACAGCTCCATTAAACGATATCTTGACGCCGCTACCCTGAAAGCCATCAAAGTTTTTTCTTCCGTTTGGTACTGCTCGATAGAATCTTTATTAAGATGGTTGAGGGCAAGTTGAACGAGCTGGTAATTTTCTTTAAAGTATTGCGGCAGGTAAAGGTTCTTTCGTCCTTCGTACGATTGCTGGTCGAAATCTATTGCTCTAATTCGATATTGAAAGTCTTCGATGTCGGGAGTAATGTCGACTACAAAATTGTAGCTGCGCATATCACCCAATAAACGAACAAAGCACCTCTCATTAAATTTTACAAACTCCTTCGCAAACCTTATTTTATTTGTGATCGGCTGTTCCAAATAAGTTTGGATAAAAATATCACCGGGAATTCCGGGAATATGTTCTTCTACTAAGGTGTTGTAATGGGTAAAATAGATGATGCGGTTGGGTGACAAGATGTGTTCGAGCTCTAAACCATACACTCTCGAAGCATCAGCAGTCTTTATATAAAAGTGGTCGTAGTTATCATTATACTTATTTACAATTCTAATACGAAAGGGGTTTGAATTGCCGAAAGCGCAGTAGTCAATCCTTGCGACGTCGAGATGCTTGGAGAAACTTAAGTCGCCTTCTGTTTTTAAGATCGCATAGATTGATAAGAGACCATCGCGGATGTACTCCCATTCACGCATATCATACATCGCCGTTTCCCAAAATGTATCCTTGCCATTTTTATCCTTAAGAGGAACGGAGTAAGTAATTCTTGCAAGGTCCTCGTAAGTAACTGGTAAGGTCACCTCTCGGCCGTGGTGCTTTAAATAAGTTCTTAGGGCCGGGTTGATGGGGTAAAACAACTTCTTTTTAGAAGGTGCATCGCTCTTTGTTTCAGTAATATTATTGGGAAGGTGAATGAAACTCATGTAAAGGTTTGCGCTATTAAAGAAGCTGAAATTAAGCCTTAATACGATCTAGAAGTTCTATGAAATAAGCAGGTGCTTTAATTAACCTGCTTCCGTACCAGCTAAACATTTCACCATCTACCAGTAAAATTTTTGTGCCTGGCAACTGGGCCTGAAGTTCTAGAAGATGTTTTTCTTTAAAAGGGTAGGGTTCGGAAGAGAGGAGTAGGAGCTCGCAATTGCTTGCTGCAATTTGATCGATAGTAATTTCAGGATACCTCCGCTGATCAGAAAAGATATTATTGAACCCGCACCTTTGCAGCATGTTGTGAATAAAGGTATCATCACCAACAGTCATGTAAGGTTCTCGCCAAATAAGGTAAGCGGTGTTTGGTGATTGAAGGATTGAAGGATTAAAGTACTGGAGAGTTGAAGAATTGGAAGGAGAATACTTGTTATTTAAGTTTTCTAATTTTTTAAAGCCTTGTTCAATTTGGGCCACTATCTCTTTGGCTTTGTCTTCTTTGTTTACGAGCTTTCCAACCTGCTCAATCATTTGTATCGCTTCTTCTAGTGTTGCAATATCAGAAACATAAACGGGTGCCATTGTTTGTAAAGCTTCTACCTGTTCTTTTACGTTCTCTTCTTTGTTTGCAAGAATTAGAGTTGAATTGAGTGAACGTACTTTTTCAATATCTACTGTTTTGGTGCCGCCGATTCTTGTTTTTGTTCTGAACCATCCGTTCGGGTGGATGCAAAATTTGGTGATGCCTACAACTTCGTCAGTTAAGCCTAAATCGTATAATAACTCTGTTTGTGAGGGGACGAGGGAGATGAGGCGGGGAAATGCTGCATTTGTCTGATACATGGACAAAATCGAGGTTAAGTTGTTCAATTACTTGATGCAGTACAAGAGTGCGACGCAACCAAAGTAATATAGTACTACAAAGGCTAGGTTCATAAAAAAAGCATAACCACTGCTATGCTTTTTAAAAATTGTCAGGTATTCTACTTGGCCAGGCTCTGTATCACATCGTATTTAGTAAGAATATGGAAATCTCCCGTAGTCTCATCTTTTGCTAACACCGCACCATTTTCTTTGTTGATCATACCGCCTAACTTTTCAACAGGCGTGTCGAACGATACAACAGGATACATTGCCTCCATCACATCTTTTACCGGTTGGTTTTTTATTTCGGGGTTGCTTACGATCTTTCTAAATAAACCACCTTCACTTATCGATCCGATGACACCTTCTCCATTCATTACCGGGATGTGTTCTATGTCGTACTTCTTCATTAAGTCTATCGCTTCGGCAACTGTGTTTTCTGGTTCAATTGTTACAAGCCTTTTCGTAGATCGTGCCTTCACAATATCCTTGAATGTTTTCACTTCAAGAAAGCCGCGTTCCATCATCCACTGGTCGTTGTACAACTTCGCCACGTAACGACTTCCATGGTCGTTAAAAATCACAACCACCAGGTCGTCTTTCTTTAGTTGATCCTTTAATTGTAGAAGTCCTTTTATGGCTGTGCCTGCGCTGTAGCCTACAAAAATGCCTTCCTCACGCGATATACGGCGAGCCATAATAGCACCGTCTTTGTCCGTCACCTGTTCGAAGAGGTCGATCAAACTCATGTCGTAATTCTTCGGAACAAAATCTTCCCCAATGCCTTCCGTAAAATAGGGGTATACTTCATTGGGATCAAGCTCACCGGTTTCGTGGTATTTTTTTAAGAGAGAACCAAACACATCAATAGCCCAAACTTTTATAGCAGGTTTTTTTTCTTTCAGGTATTTTCCAAGGCCTGCGACGGTGCCGCCTGTGCCTGTAGCTACAACAAGGTGAGTTATCTTTCCTTCGGTCTGTTCCCATATTTCGGGGCCGGTAGTTTCGTAATGTGCCTGCCTGTTTGCAAGATTATCATACTGGTTCATATGATAAGAGTTCGGGATCTCTTTAGCTAATCTTGCAGCAACTGAATAATAACTGCGGGGATCTTTAGGCTCCACGTTGGTTGGGCACACTATTACTTCGGCACCTACAGCTTTCAGAATATCTGCTTTCTCTTTCGACTGCTTATCGGTAGTAACGAATATACATTTGTAGCCTTTTACAACTGCTGCAAGCGCAAGGCCCATTCCTGTATTTCCACTAGTGCCTTCTATAATTATTCCACCAGGTTTTATTTTTCCTTCCTGTTCAGCAACTTCGAGCATTTTAAGCGCCATTCTGTCCTTCATTGAATTGCCAGGATTAAAGTATTCTACTTTAGCCAAAACAGTACAAGGCAATTCTTTTGTAACGCTATTCAATTTAATCAGTGGAGTTTCACCTATCGTTTCAAGAATATTATTTAACCACATAACACGCAATAATTTGGGCAAATGTAGTGAAACCGCCTGCTTATTACGCACGAACGCTATTCCTGAATTAGGTTGTTTTGCTTTAAAGTGGTGTTACAAGCAGCGGGCTTCGTGGCAACATCGTTGTGTCACTCACTTGTACTTACATATTTTTAAGCAGCAGCAGGTATAACAGCAAGGCATATTTCGCCTTAAGTTGCCTGGTAAATATTGCGGTGAGATCGAGGTATAAAGCTTAAAATTCCCTTCTTCCTTTTCCGGGGAGGAGGTGTTATTAAACTAACACCTTCAGAGGCTAAAAGTTTTGCCGGCATCCACTCTGCTAATCCATCAAACCAAATTTTATCGGTAGATTTTAGGCCTTTTTCTTTCAGTATTTCGAGGGAATATGGACCTCTCAAATATTTTTCGTGTTTTAGAATATATATTTTGTTCATTAGTTTTAGGTTGAGACACCTAATATACTAATTAATTCTAATGCAATAAAGCTTATATATTATTAAATTATTTTAATTGACTTGCTGCTATTATTTGACGATCTCAAGTGCTTTTTGTACAAAAGGATCTGTTTTATTTAGTAGTTCGTAGTAGCCCTCGTACCGCCATTTTTGTCTTGCCAGCAATGCCGGTAATCGCCTTACAATATCCGCCTTGTCTTTCTGTGAAATGTTATTAAGATTAATTGTATCCTTGGCTGCAAAGTTTACCAGGGCATCCCACTCTGTATTTCCTGGCTTAAAGAATGCACCTAGTTCTGTGGCAGATTTATATTTTGCCAGTTCAGGTTCATGCTGTATGTAATAGGTATAAACGAAATTGGTAAGGGTTCCTTTCATAAAAAGCTTAATCGTCTCTTTTCCCATGCTTGCGGTGTCAAAAGGTACATATACATCTGGGGTAATGCCTCCTCCACCATAAACTAATCTTCCCGTGGGTGTTTTAAAAGCGTGGCCTGTTTTCTTTGTCGTGTCACCCTTTAGTACTTCTCCATTTTGAAACCGGGTTGTTACTTCCTCCTGGTATTTTTCATATCCGCCCTTATAATTTTTCTGGATGTTCCTTCCCAAAGGAGTGTAATACCTGGCTACAGTTAATCGCAAAGCAGAACCGTCGCTTAAGGAAAACTGTTCTTGCACAAGTCCTTTTCCAAAACTTCTGCGACCTACAATTGTTGCTCTGTCCCAATCTTGCAAAGCACCTGCTAAAACTTCGCTTGCACTGGCAGAGCTTTCATCAATCAATAAAACTACTTCGCCTTTTTCAAACAACCCATCCCGCTTGCAGCGGTATTCAGTTTTTGGAACTTTAGCGCCTTCCGTGTAAACGATCATTTTATTTTCATCCAAAAATTCATCCGCTATATTAACTGCCTGGCTTAATAAACCTCCGCCATTACCTCTTAAGTCGAGTATAAGTTTTCCAATCTTTTTGGCCTGCAACTTCTCCAACGACATCATGAACTCACGGTAAGTAGTTTCAGAAAAACGGTTAATATGAATGAACCCTGTATTGTCGTTAATCTTATAAGAAGCGTCAACCGACGGAACGGGTATTGTTCCTCTTGTGATGGTGATAGGTATTTGTTGTTGCTTACGTAGTACGGTTACTTTTACCGCACTGCCTTCATCACCCCTCAGTAATTTTCTTACATGATCAGTTTTTATTTTATTTCCAGCAATGGGGATTGTGTCGTTTACTTTAATGATCTTATCCCCTACTTTAATACCGGCTTTATCACTTGGTCCTCCTGGTAAAACAGTTAATACGTGTACGGTATCGTAATACATTTGGAATTCTACACCTATGCCACTAAAGTTCCCTCTTAGTTCATCATTAACCGTCGAGAGATCACTTGCAGGAATATAGACACTATGCGGATCGAGGTTGTGTAATAAGTTTTGAATGGCTTTATCCTGTAATGAATCTAACCCCACCTCATCTACATACCTCATTTTTATCAGGTCAATCACCTCTTGTGCACTACTTCTGCTACGGCTTGCAAAAAAACCAGGCATCGCCGTGTTCTCCCGAAGTTTGTATCCAACTACCATTCCAAGTACCATTATTATCGCAAATAAGAAAGGAAGCCAAACTTGTAATTTTCTATTACCCATACTTTTATCAAAACTTATAATCTGCGAATTTCAAGATTTAAAACGAATAAAAACGGAAAGCACAATTATTAACCCCACTTTTTGGTGAATAGCTACATTTGTTAACCTAAACGATTGCACTATGAATTCAGTAGTTAAACAATACGATGCCGTAAAATATAAGACCCCGACAGGGCCCACATTAAGTTGTAAAGGATGGATACAGGAAGCAGCTTTAAGGATGCTTTTAAACAATCTTGATCCTGCTGTTGCCGAGCGTCCTGATGATCTAATTGTTTATGGAGGCCGTGGTAAGGCCGCACGCAATTTTGAATGTCTTGACCTGATTATAAAAAGCTTGAAGGATTTAGAGAATGATGAAACGCTACTCATTCAAAGTGGTAAGCCTGTAGGAATTATGCGCACACATAAAGCCGCTCCACGTGTCTTAATTTCAAACTCGCAACTTGTTCCTAATTGGGCCAACTGGAAACACTTTACAGAACTTGAGCAAAAAGGTTTGATGATGTACGGCCAGATGACTGCAGGCAGCTGGATTTACATTGGCTCGCAGGGAATTGTACAAGGCACTTATGAAACTTTTGCTGCTGTTGCCGATAAGCACTTCAATGGTTCCTTAAAAGGAACCCTAACAGTAACTGCAGGTCTTGGTGGCATGGGCGGCGCTCAACCTTTAGCCGTTACCATGAACAACGGTGTCTGCCTGGTTGCAGAAGTAGAAGAGTGGAGGATAGATAAAAGATTAGAAACAAAATACCTCGATGTAAAATTTATAGATCTTGACGATGCAATAAATCGTGCTCTCGAAGCAAAGGCAAACAAAGAAACGCTAAGCATCGGTGTTCTTTCCAATGCAGTACAGCTCCTGCAAAAACTAATTGAAAGAAACATACGGGTGGATGTTCTTACTGACCAAACAAGTGCCCACGACCCTTTAATTGGTTATGTGCCCCATACATTAAGTAACCAGCAGGCCAATGTTTTAAGGCAGGAAGATCCCGATGCATATATTGAAAGAGCTTACGAAAGTATGCGCCTTCACGTTGAATTGATGCTCCAGTTACAAAGCATTGGTACCATAACTTTTGATTATGGCAATAACATTCGTGCAAGAGCAAAGGAGCATGGACTTGAAAATGCTTTTGACTTTCCCGGGTTTGTGCCTGCTTACATTCGACCGCTTTTTTGCGAAGGCAAAGGACCTTTCAGGTGGGCAGCTTTAAGTGGCGATCCTAACGATATTGCTGTAACAGATAAACTAATCATGAACCTCTTTCCCGAAAATAAAAGTATGATCCGTTGGATGAAGATGGCAAAGGAAAGAATTGCCTTCCAGGGTTTGCCGGCACGCATTTGCTGGCTCGGCCAGGGAGAACGCGAAAAGGCCGGCCTTGCATTTAATGAACTTGTAAAAACAGGTAAAGTACAAGCCCCAATTGTTATCGGTCGCGATCATTTAGACACCGGTTCTGTTGCATCGCCCAACCGCGAAACGGAAGCAATGTTGGACGGTTCTGATGCCGTTGCCGATTGGCCTGTTTTAAATGCTTTGCTAAGTACGGCCGGCGGCGCAAGTTGGGTAAGCCTTCACCATGGCGGCGGCGTTGGTATGGGTTACAGTATACACGCGGGGATGGTTATAGTTGCTGACGGTACTGATGATGCCGCTGCAAGATTAGGCCGTGTGCTAAGAAACGATCCAGGCCTTGGCGTAATAAGACATGCTGATGCAGGTTACGAGGTAGCAAAAGAAACGGCACACATCCACAAACTCGATTTGAATGGCCGGTTGAGTAACCAGTAAGTTTTACTTGAGAATAATTTTCCCTACTTGCAGTCTGCATAACAAAGTTTTCAATAAATGAAACAATTGTTTTTATAAAAGATATATTAGAATATTCTCCCGTTATTATTGATCTTATTGTCCGGAGTTTAGTGCTATTATTTAGCATTGTTGCGTCGCACTCTTGTACTTTTGTCCTTCTACTCAACCCGTTACTTATTGAAACTATAACATCAAATTGGAGTGTAGCGGGGGTATTTAAGTGATATTTGCACGGTTGCTATTTATAGTTAAGGCCGCCCGGGCTCAACAGTATTAATACAGTTGAAGAGTGCGACGCAACAGGAGCATAATCATTGTATAGACGCTCGGTACATAAAAACATTTCTGCTATTTTTTGCGGCTACAAAAATTGTAACGGCTTAGTTTTTGAAAATTTCTTTGGTCTGTTTAACCATATTACATGAAGCGATTAATTATTATATCGAACCGTTTGCCTTTTTCATTAGATACAAGTGGAGATGAAGTGGCGATAAGGCAAAGTTCGGGTGGACTAGTGTCGGCACTAAAAGGATATTTTGAACAAAACAATAACGATAAGGCGGGTTTTGACAAAAAGATTTGGGTAGGCAGTTGCGATTTTTCGCAGGAAGACTGGGAGCTTTACAAGGATAAATTACACGGTGAAGACTTTGATATAGAACCTGTTTTTATTGATCCTGATACCTATAGCAAATATTACAACGGCTTCTCAAACTCAACACTGTGGCCGCTTTTTCATTATTTTCCTTCGCTTACACAATACAATAAAGACCAGTTTGATGCTTACTATAAAGCCAACAGGATCTTCGCCGAAAAGATAACATCGATAATGCAACCAGGTGATGTTATTTGGGTACACGACTACCAATTAATGATAGTTCCATCAATGGTTCGTAAAAAGAATCCTGATGCGGTTATAGGTTTTTTCTTACATATTCCATTTCCTTCTTACGAGGTTTGCCGCCTGTTGCCAAGAGAGTGGAAGCGTATAATATTAGAAGGCTTACTAGGCGCCGAACTGGTAGGTTTTCATACATATGATTATGCACAGTATTTTATACAGACTGCAAAAATGGTACTAGGCATCGATACACAATACAACTCGTTGCAGCATTACAACCGAACCGTTAAAGCCGATCTTTTTCCCATAGGTATTGATTACAATAAGTTTCAAAATGCATTGGCTAACCCCGATGTTATTTCTTACCGCCAGGAATTGAAAAAGAATTTTGGGGATAAGAAAATTATTTTTTCTGTTGATCGGCTCGATTATACAAAGGGATTGAACTATCGATTGGATGGTTATGAAAATTTTTTAGAGCGTTACCCCGAATGGAAAGAGAAGGTGGTTTTTATTTTTAATATCATCCCCAGCCGCGACAGTATCCCTACTTACAACGAAAGAAAAAGGATGATAGAGGAGAAGGTGAGCAGGATAAATGGAAAGTTCTCAACTATACAGTGGCAGCCATTAATATACCGTTACAACCACCTACATTTCAATGAACTTTGCGGATTATACCAGGCTGCAAACATTGCCTTAATAACGCCCCTGAGAGATGGTATGAATTTGGTTGCAAAGGAATTCGTCGCCAGTAGTTTTGAAGGAGGCGTACTTATTTTAAGCGAGTTAACTGGTGCTGCCAGTGAACTAAACGAAGCTTGTCTTGTAAACCCAACTGACACAGAAGAGATGGCTGATGCTATTGCAGGCGCACTGTCGATGCCCCAACAAGAGCAACAAGACAGGATGAAGGTGATGCAAAAACGCTTGTCGGATTACAATGTGGTCAATTGGGTAGAAGACTTCCTTGACCAGTTGACGAACGTAAAAAAAGAGCAAGACAGATTAAAGATGAAGCTATTAGATTCTAAACATATTGAGGACATCCGCCGGGATTTTGTAAAGGCAGAAAAGCGTTGCATCCTGCTCGACTATGATGGAACACTTGCACCTTTTACACGCATGCCCTCACAAGCAAAGCCTGAGGAGAGCTTACTGCGATTTTTAGAAAACATAACGGGCGACAATCAAAACGAAGTAGTAATTATTAGTGGCAGAGATGCGGAGACTTTAGATAAATGGCTAGGTCATTTAAACCTCAACTTTGTTGCTGAGCATGGGGCATTCATAAAGTATAGAGGTGAAGATTGGCAATCGCAAATTGCTGTGCCCAACGATTGGAAAAATGAGATAAGGCCTTTGCTACAGGCATTTGTTACGCGTTGTGCAGGATCACTTATGGAAGAAAAACAAAACACCCTTACGTGGCATTATCGCAACACACATCCCGGTCTTGGTTTCATTCGCTCACGTGAGTTATTGAATAACTTATCGCAGTTAACTGCCAATACACCTGTTCAGGTTATCGATGGAAACAAGGTTATTGAAGTGCGCTTAACTGGTATTGACAAGGGAATCACAGCTCTTAAAGTGCTCAATCAATACAAGCCCGATTTCACTTTATGCATTGGTGACGATACAACAGACGAGGACATGTTTAAGGCCCTCAACAATAATGCTTACACCATAAGAATTGGTAATCATGCCACTTCAGCCAACTACAATATTCTTTTACAAACAGATGTGTTGTCAGTGCTTAAATCTATTTTACTGTCTGTCGAAAAATCTATGAAACAGGAGAGCTTGTTAAATGCGTGATGGTTCTTGATAGGCATTAATTATATTCTGTTATTTTTGGTATTAAGCAGTGGTAACTATGGTTAAGCATCGTTGCGTCGCACTCTTGTACACTTGTATCGTTATTCAGCAAATGGCTGCTATGCCAGCTGTACTATTTAGTCGAAAGTTTTTAAGTACCATTGCCTTCAGTCTACCAAACAGCTAACCAACCAACAACAATAAAGAACTAATTAACCTATTAACCAATAACGAATCAACCTTTCAACAATCAACTAATCAACCACACTGCATGACTACCATCATCACCAACATATCTTGTCTTGTAAATACTCGTGAAGAAAGTCATTTGCTAAGAGGAAAGGAGTTGGCTGAACTACCCGTAATAAAGGATGCTTATTTAATTATTGAAGATGGTATAATTGCTGATTACGGTATAATGGATGACTTGATTCATGCGGCCAGAAGCTTTAGCGAAACCTACGATGCAACCGGGCAATTTGTAATACCAAGCTGGTGCGACAGTCATACACACCTTGTATTTTCAGGCAGTAGGGAACAGGAGTTTGTTAATAAAATTAACGGTTTAAGTTATGCGGAGATTGCAGCAAAAGGTGGCGGCGTTTTAAACAGCACGGCCAAACTAAACCAAGCAACAGAAGAGGAGCTTTTCTACCTTGCATGGGATCGTTTACAGGAAGTGCAAAAGCTGGGAACCGGCGCAATAGAAATTAAAAGTGGTTACGGCTTAAGTGTAGAAGGCGAGTTGAAAATGCTTCGGGTAATTAAAGAGCTAAAGCGTAAATCAAAGATCCCTATAAAAGCAACATTTCTTGGTGCACATACTTACCCAGCCGCTTACAAAGAAGATCATGAAGGCTACATTAACTTGATAGTTGATGAGATGCTACCTGTAATAGCTGAAGAACGTCTTGCTGATTATATTGATGTGTTTTGCGAAGAAGGTTTTTTTAATGCAGAAGAAACAGAAAGGATTTGCAGGGCAGGAATGGCAGTAGGACTGAAGCCTAAGTTACATGCTAATCAACTGAGTTTATCAGGAGGTACACAAGTAGGTATAAAGGTTGGAGCCTTAAGTGTAGACCACCTTGAGACCTTGAATGAAGAAACTATTAGCTTATTAGCAAATTCAAATACTATTGGTACTTTACTGCCAACTGCAGCCTTTTTTCTTCGAATGCCTTACCAGCCAGCAAGGCAATTGATTGATGCCGGCTGTGCTATTGCGTTGGCGAGTGATTTTAATCCTGGCAGTTCTCCATCTGGCAATATGAATTTTGTTGTTGCGCTAAGTTGTATACAAATGAAGATGTTGCCTGAAGAAGCAATTAATGCTGCAACAATTAATGGCGCTTTTGCTATGGAGTTAGAAGATGAAGTTGGCAGCATTACGAAAGGTAAATTGGCTAATCTTATTATTACAAAACCTATCTCATCGCTTGCTTACCTGCCTTACTCGTTTGGTACTAATCTTATTGATAAAGTGATGATAAAAGGAGAATTTATATAAGGCCAAGCTGAAGTGGAGGCTGCATGAGTTTATGAAAGGCTTGTTGAGTGAAGTTATAAAAGTACAAGAGTGCGACGCAAGTAAAGCTTAATAGCAGTACTAAACTTTGGCTAATAATCTTTCTTAGGTGTAAGTATTTTTAAATTTTACTATTTATTTATTGAAGACATAATAGAATTAAAGTTGAAAGAAGTAGTATTTGATGTTGTTATTATTGGTGGCGGTCCTATTGGACTGGCTTGTGCATTGGAAGCAAGAAAAGCCGGTCTGACTTATTTGATACTTGAGAAAGGTGCACTCGTCAATTCGTTATACAATTACCCGGTAAATATGACTTTCTTTTCTACATCGGAAAGGTTGGAGATTGGCGGGGTACCTTTTGTAAGTAATAATCCTAAACCTACCAGGCCTGAAGCTTTGGAGTATTATAGGCGTGTAACCACATCGAACGGGATAAGAATAAATTTATTTGAAGAGGTTAAGGAAGTAAAACAAGAAGCAGGTTATAATAAAGTTATTACTACTAAAAGTAGTTATGATTGTAAGAATGTAATTATTGCGACGGGGTTTTATGATATCCCTTACTTGCTAAACGTAAAGGGAGAGGAGCTTAAAAAAGTAAAGCACTTTTATAATGATCCGCATTACTATGCATTTCAAAAAGTGCTGGTGGTTGGCTCTGCAAATTCTGCAGTAGATGTAGCTTTAGAAACATACCGCAAAGGAGCTGAAGTAACAATGGTTATAAGGCGAAATGAAATTGGCGACAGGGTAAAATATTGGGTGAAGCCCGACATTGAGAACAGGATAAAAGAAGGTTCAATAAAAGCTTATTTTAACTCAACTGTTGCTGAGATAAGGGAGCATGAAGTGGATATACAAACCCCTGAAGGAATAGAGACTATTGAGAATGATTGGGTGTTAGCAATGACAGGTTATCAACCAAATCTTTCTCTTTTAGAGAAGATTGGAATTGAACTATGTGATGATGAAGTGAAAAAGCCAACATATAGCGAAGACACGCATGAGACCAACGTGAAAGGCGTTTTTCTTGCCGGTGTTATTTGCGGCGGAATGAATACGCATCGTTTATTTATAGAAAACTCAAGAGAGCATGCGGTGAAGATTGTCGATTATATTAAGAGTAAATAAGGCTGGTGCTATTCCCAGATGTTGTCCAAGGTGGGAGTGATAGAACACTCGTTGGTTAAAGCGAATTCGAAATTGTTTTGGTAATTCTGAAGATGGTATTTGCCATCGATGATCTCATATACCTCAATTTGAGTTTTCTTTATGTCAACAATTAGGTAGTATTTTACCAGTTGTTGCTCGTAGAATAAAAACTTCGTGTTTCGGTCTCTTAAAGCAGTTGAGGCAGAAAGGATTTCCACCACTAACACAGGGGGGAAATCGAGGTATTGCTTCTCAATTTTACCACACACAATCAGAACATCTGGCTGCAGTATTGTGTCTTCTGCTATTTTATAGTCGAGCTGGTGATAAGCTTTACAATCTTTTTTGCAGCCAGTCTTTCTCAACGCTAAAGTAAATTCTGTAATTAGTTCTGCCGCCACCCTTTGATGTTCGGGCAAAGGCAAAGGGCTCATTGCAATTGGGTGCCCTTCATGCAATTCCCACCTTCCTTCCCAATTCAGATAATCCTGGTAGGTGTAGTGAGGTAGTATTTTGTTAGCTATTCCCATAGCTTAAAGTTACACTTTTTAGCAGGTTAAAAAGCAGGGTACACTCCTACGTAGTTACCCGGATTAATTGCTGTCAATTCTCTCTTAACCTCTTCACTTACAGCTAAACTTCCTATAAATGTTTGTATATCTTCTTTTGTTATTGAAGTTTTTCCTCTTGTCAATTCTTTTAGCGCTTCATATGGCTCGGGGTAATTCTCCCTGCGTAAAATTGTTTGAATAGCTTCCGCAACTACTGCCCAGTTATTTTCAAGGTCTTCGTTAATTTTACTTTCATTCAGTAGTAGTTTACCTAAACCCTTTTCAATCGAGCGGAAAGCGATTAGGGTATGCGCGATCGGTACGCCTATGTTTCTTAATACCGTGCTATCTGTGAGATCTCTTTGCAACCTGCTTACAGGCAGCTTTGCTGAAAGATGTTCTAACAAACTATTTGCCATTCCAAGATTGCCTTCTGCGTTCTCAAAATCTATCGGGTTTACTTTGTGGGGCATGGCGCTGCTACCTACTTCGCCTGCTTTTGTCTTTTGCTTGAAGTAGTCCATACTAATGTATGTCCAGGCATCGCGGCAAAGATCTATGAGAATATTATTGATGCGTTTAATGCAATCAAAGTGAGCAGCGACGTTGTCGTAGTGTTCTATTTGCGTGGTGAATTGCATTCTTTGCAGGCCTAATCTCTCTACAAATTCATTACCGAAGGCTATCCAATCTTTTTTAGGATACGCAACGGTGTGTGCATTAAAATTACCTGTTGCACCGCCGAACTTAGCAGCATAGGGTATGTAGCTAAACAGTTGTACTTGGTTTTCTATTCGCTCAACGAACACCATCAGTTCCTTACCTAATCTTGTAGGAGAGGCAGGTTGTCCATGTGTACGGGCAAGCATTGATATATTCTTCCACTGTACTGCCAACTTACGCAGATCGTTTTTAAGATTAAGCAATCCCGGCATATAATCATGCTCCAAACAATCTTTCCAGCTTAAAGGAATGGAGGTGTTGTTTATGTCTTGTGAGGTTAAGCCGAAATGGATCCATTCTTTTATTGATCCTGCTTCTACCAAATCCAACTGTTCTTTCAAGAAATATTCAACCGCTTTTACATCGTGGTTGGTGATTGATTCTATTTGCTTGATCTTTTCAGCTTCATTTAAACCGAATTTTTCTACCACCTTTTGCAGGTGCTGGCGCACCTTGCCAGGTAACTCAAAAAACTTTTTATCAGCCAGGAAAAAGAAGTATTCAACCTCTACGAAAACGCGGTATTTTATTAAAGCGTATTCACTAAAATATTCTTGAAGGTGGTCAACTTGTTTTCGGTAACGACCATCAATTGGAGATATAGCTGTAAGATTTGTGAGTTGCATATTTGTATGTCTGTAAATTCTAAAATTAGAAGTAAAACCCCGGAGCTACTTCGTGAAAATTTTGGCAAACATAAAGCCAAACGGGTACAATAGAATACCAAAGGTACAAGTGAGTGACACAACGATGTTTAATTGGTATTTGAAAGCTGGTTACCAAAGTCTTACAGCATAACATAAAAATAAAAAAAGGAAGAGCTGTTGTTGCTCTTCCTTTTTACGTTGTTATATATAAACTATTTAGCCTTTACCTGCCAGATAGTGTTAGCAGCATCGTCGGCAATTAGTAAAGATCCATCGGGAAGCACAGCGACACCAACTGGTC
>JAQBNN010000222.1 GCA_028288505.1 Segetibacter sp.
GTACATTCTCCATTTGTTTTCGACTTTATTATTAATGTACTTAATGATGACCGCTTTTTTTACGCTTACAGTATTATTGAAAGTAAACGAGCGGCTTTAAGAAAGGATCAAACTATACTAACGATAGAAGATTTTGGCGCCGGCTCAACAGTTACAAAAAGTAATAAAAGAAAGGTTAGTGATATAGCCCGAACAGCTTTGAAGCCGAAGAAGTTTGGACAGCTATTGTTTCGCATTACCAACTATTACCAAAGTAAAACAATAGTAGAACTGGGCACTTCGCTGGGTATTACAACTTCTTATCTTGCTTCTGGAAACCAGAATGCTACCGTATATACTTTTGAAGGAGCTAAACAAGTAGCACGTGAAGCAAAGCAGAACTTCTACGATAATCACGTTCACAATATTGAGTTGATACAAGGAAATTTCGATGAAACTTTCCAGGTGAAGCTTAATGAACTCCCCGCTATTGACCTCGCTTTTTTAGATGGTAATCATCGTAAAGAACCAACTCTTAGATATTTTAATCAACTGCTTCCAAAGCTACACGAGCACTAGATAATGATCTTCGATGACATTCATTGGAGCGAAGAAATGGAAGCAGCATGGAAAGAAATCAAGCAACATCGTTCGGTCACGCTTACAATTGACTTGTTTTTTATTGGCCTCGTTTTCTTTAGAAAAGAACAAAAAGTAAAGCAGCATTTTTCTGTTCGTTTTTAAATCCTTCTCTTCGTTTTATACAGGGAGGTCAAAGATTTTTTGTTGTTAGGTTAAAAGAAGATAAATTGAACAAATTGCTTTCAAGAAAAACCAACAACTATGGAAAATTTTTTAGATTGGATTAGCGAAAATGTAGAGATGGTTTACATTGTTGTGCTTTCTATTTTTCTTGGCGTGGAAGTAATTGGGCGTGTACCAAGTGTTTTACATACACCATTAATGAGTGGTGCTAACGCCATACATGGTGTTGTTATTATTGGAGCTATCATTGTTTTAGGCAGGGTCGATCCTTCAAACTATACTGCACTTATCATTGGCTTTTTAGCGGTTGTACTTGGAACACTAAATGTGGTTGGCGGCTTTGTGGTTACCGATAGAATGCTTAGCATGTTCAGAAAAAAGAAGAAAGCTTAATAATATCCAATCTACTATGATTACCAGTTTACTTACCATATGTTACCTCATTGGTTCCATCACTTTTATTCTCGGGCTTAAAATGCTTGGTCATCCTGACACGGCTAAAAAGGGAAACCTTATTGCAGCAGGTGGAATGGCTATAGCCATCTTTGGAACCATCTTTCTTTATCGGGAAAATGGATCTTCACTTCATAATTATGGTTGGATCTTTAGTGCTTTAATTGTAGGCAGTATTGTTGGTACCCTTGCTGCAAAAAAGGTGCAGATGACGGCCATGCCCGAAATGGTATCTCTTTTTAATGGCATGGGTGGCGCTTGTGCAATGCTTATCTCGGTTCTTGAATGGTCGCACCTTCACGAGACGGCAATAGTTACTGAAGCAATAGGAGACTTACCAAAGCTCTACATCCAAAGCGAACAAATCAATCACCTGCAAATCCTCATTATTGTATTGGCCATGGTAATCGGCGCAGTTTCTTTCTCGGGAAGTATGATTGCTTGGGGTAAGCTTGCCGGTCGTGTGAAAGATTTTACTTTCAAAGGGCAACAATATGTAAACCTTCTTTTGTTGATTGTGTTGGTTGCTTATATTGCTTACTTCAGTTATGTAACACCTTCTTCGGTTAGCGACATTCCTTTAAATAGTGTAGCTGTTGATGAAACTTTGATCAATGCTGTCTTCACTAATTTTCATTCTTATTTGTTTTATGGTATCATAGCCCTCGCTTTAGTGTATGGCGTCATGTTTGTGTTTCCGATCGGCGGTGCTGACATGCCCGTGGTTATTTCGTTATTAAACAGCTTTACAGGTGTTGCCGCCGCATGCGGCGGTTTCTTGTACGATAATCCTGTTATGCTTACCGGTGGTATTCTTGTTGGCGCTGCGGGTACGCTGCTAACTATACTTATGTGCAAGGCTATGAACCGTAGTCTTATTAATGTTTTACTCGGCGCATTTGGTGGTTCCGCTTCGGCTTCTGCAACTGCTCAAACAGGTGGCGCTTATAAAGAAATAACCCTTACCGATTCCGCTGTTCTTATGACCTATGCTAAGAAGGTTATGATCGTGCCCGGTTATGGGCTTGCTGTTGCGCAGGCACAGCACGTTTGCCACGAGATAGAGGAACTATTGCAGGAAAAAGGTGTTGAAGTAAAGTATGCCATTCATCCTGTTGCCGGGCGCATGCCAGGACATATGAATGTATTGTTAGCTGAAGCTGATGTTAGTTACGATAAGCTGCTCGAAATGGAGCAAGCCAACGAAGAGTTTAGAACAACAGATGTTGTATTAATACTGGGAGCAAACGACGTTGTAAATCCTGCGGCCAAAACCGATCCAGCATCTCCAATTTATGGTATGCCTATCCTCGAGGTGGAGCTTGCAAAACATGTAATTGTAAACAAGCGAAGTATGAAACCCGGTTACGCCGGTATTGAAAATGGGTTGTTCTTCGAACCGAAAACTTCTATGTTATTTGGCGATGCAAAAGGCGTGTTGCAAAAGCTTGTTTCAGAGATTAAAGAGCTATAATGTTTTCTTTTTTTTGATACCAGCATTAGTGTTCCATGTCATCATCGTTGCGTCGCAATCCTTTCATCGGTTGTAGTGCTATTGGGCTTTTTTTAACCTTGGCAACAAGGAACTGCCTAGTTTCGTTAAGACTTATTGTATCTTCTGTTCTTTGTGGCTTAGAGGTTCGATCGCTCATAATTGATCTTCCAATACAAAAAGTGCGACGCAAGGATGTTTGCCTGTTTTTCATAGCATCATCATTGTGTCACTCACTTGTACTTTTAGCTATTTATGCAGCTGCCAAGTAACGCTTCGTCTTTAAAGTATAGCAAACAGTAAACAAAGAAAACAGGAATATCCTGCGGTGAATTGTGGCAATAGAAAAACAACAGTACAAGTGAGTGACACAACGATGATGACATGGAAGACTACTGCTGGTTACAAAAATAAAATCCTCCCTACTTTAACTCTTCTGCTCAAACACTTCAACTTTATGCAGCTCTTTTAGTTTAAACAAAACTTCATCAACCCGCGACTTTGGAACACCGATAACCATTTCACAAAACAACTGTTGCTCCTGCTTTTTTACTTCACAACCGAATTGCTTTACTACCATCATTACATCGTTTAATTGAGTATAATCAAACTGCAGGCTGTAATCTTTCATAACCTGCTTTTGGGTAAAAGGAGTGAGTTGCAAAGCAAGCGCCGCTGCACTTTTATACGCATTTATTAAGCCTGGCACGCCTAATAATGTACCGCCAAAATATCGAACCACCACCACCAATACATTTGCTAAACCTTTACTATCTAACTGCCCCAGTATAGGCTTGCCGGCAGAGCCACTAGGCTCGCCATCGTCGCTAACTCTAAAACTATTGCCATCTCTACCCAACCTATAAGCAAAGCAATGATGATTAGCTTTTGGATGTTCTTTCTTTAGTGCTAACAAATGCTTTTTAAAATCATCTGCTGTTTGTATAGGAAATGCATATGCAATAAACTTACTACCCCTGTCCTTAAACTCTGCCATCGAAGGCTTTTCAATTGTGTTATAATATAACTGTTCGCTCATAATGCATAATCCTTATTGCCCTGTTGATTTTTATAAAAAGTTACTCTGTCTGCAAGTATGTCTAATTGATTCTCTACTGCTGCCTTTCTTATAAAAGGAGCAGCGTAACCGTCTTTAATAATCAAACTTCCATTGGTAATTACTCTTGCTTCATCCCAAAGGTTATTGTCAATAAAAAACTGTAGTGTTTTGGTACCTCCTTCTACTAATATGCTCCGGATGTTATTTTGATAGCATGCTTTTAATATTTCTTTAATTGAGTTGTTGCCTTTTTCAATCTTAATCCATTTAAGATTAGTTTTTACTTCTGATCTCTCGTAATTAAACACAAATGTTTGCTGTGTTTGATCAAACAATTTTAAATCTCCCGGTAGTTTATTATTAAGATCAAAAACTAATCTTACAGGGTTTTTGCCGGCAGCAAATCTTACATTTAAAGCAGGGTTATCAAGCAAAGCAGTACGTGTGCCAACAAGTATACCCGCTTCTTCACCTCTCCATTTGTGCACCAGTCTGTTTGTAAGTTCATTACTGATTAAAACCCTGCTTCCATCGTTGTTGGCAATTGCATGATTGCTGCTTTGTGCCCATTTAAGTATTACAAAAGGTCTTTGCTCTGTATGAAATTTAAAGAACCTTTTATTAAGCTTTAAGCACTCCTTTTCTAATAGTCCAACTTCAACCTCAACACCTGCATGCCTTAATTTGTCAATTCCTTTTCCGGCTACCTTTTCAAAGGGATCCGTGCATCCAATTACAACTTTTGGTATTTTTTGCGCAATTATAAGATCCGCGCAGGGAGGAGTTTTTCCAAAATGAGCACAGGGCTCTAAGGAGACATACAGCGTGCTTTTTGAGATTAACTTTCTTTCCTCTTCAACTACGCTATTAATACAATTTACTTCAGCATGTGCTTTTCCGTATTTCATGTGGTAACCTTCTCCAATTATCTGCCCTTGGTGCACAAGCACAGAGCCAACCATTGGGTTAGATCCTACTTGTCCTTTCCCCAACTTCGCCAGTTGAATACAGCGGTGCATATATAATTCGTGAAGTTGCATAAGTGGGCAAAAGTAATTTAAAAATATAGTAGCATTGCACCATGACCATCCACAAGGCGTATCAAATATTGTTGCTTCAATTGTACGAGGTGTACCACAACCGTGAAGCAGCCAATATTGCAAACATGGTTATTGAACATGTAACAGGACAAAGAATGATTGACAGGATAATGTATAAAGATTTGCCGGTTAACGAACAACAGCAACGGCTACTGGAACAATATGCACAAGAGTTGTTGCAACATAAGCCTATTCAATATGTATTGGGAGAAGCGTGGTTTTACAACCTTAAACTTTTTGTAAACGAACATGTGCTAATTCCAAGGCCTGAAACTGAAGAATTGGTAGAATGGATAGTGGAGGAAAATGAAAAATGTAAAATGAAAAATGAAAAACTTTCTATACTTGAAGTTGGTACAGGAAGCGGATGCATTCCGATTGCACTTAAAGTTGCTTTGCCTGAAGCTTCGGTTACTGCAGTTGATGTAAGTGCAGATGCATTAATAGTTGCCAATAAAAATGCTTTAATTCATAATGCTGAGGTGACATTTAAGACTGTTGATTTTTTGAATGAAGGCAGTTGGAGTGATTTGGAAGAGTGCGATATTATTGTAAGCAATCCTCCTTACATTAAAGCCAGTGAAGAAAATGAGATACGTGAAAACGTTTTAAAGCATGAACCTCATCTCGCATTGTTTGTTCCTGATAATAATGCTTTGGTTTTTTATGAAGCAATAGCAAAATTTGGGAGAACACACTTAAAAGCGGGAGGCGCAATTTATGTGGAGATAAATGAAGCGTTAGGTGAAGCAACTAAACAGGTTTTTATTGAACAAGGATATGGGAAGGTTGAACTTAAAAAGGATATGCAGCAAAAAGACAGGATGATTAAAGCTTCTATTGGAAAATAGTTTAAACTCTAAGACACCAAGGGTGTTAAGAGGCACAAAGGGCGAGTGGGGGTTTTTTACGCAAAGACGCAAAGGAAGAAAACGCAAAGCAAGAAAACTAAAGCTCTTTGCACTGCATTTCTTTGCGAGAAATTCTTATTTGATTAGATGATTACTATTGACCACCTGCATTATCAACTGCAACAACTGGCGTTGCACCAAGTCGCTTTACAATCTGCATTACTTTAATAGCGGTACCAAGGTGCGAAGTGCTGTCGCCATTAATAACAACAGAAGGCTTATCTGTTTCTTTAGCTAAAAATATTCTAAGTTCCGGCTCTAGCTGCTCAAGGCTCATTTCTTTTTGGCCCATATAAATCCGCTGATCTTTATCAACTGTAACTACTACAGTCTGTTTGGCCTTTGTATCGCTTTTAGCTTTAGGGTTTGAAACCTTTATAACGTTTGGATTTGCTAATGTAGACACGATTAGAAAAAACAACAACAGTATAAACAAAATATCATTCAAGGCACTGTTGTGCATCTCGGGATTATTTCTTGATTTTCTACGAATGTTCATTGTTTGTTATTGCTGATTTCTTATTGTGATATGAAGTACATCATATGATTGACTCCGATTTGCTGCTAGCTGCACCAACTGTACAAGAGTGCGACGCAACGGCTGTTTAATCACTGTTTATACTGCGGGGCTCAAAAAAATTCCTATACACATTACCTTGTTGGCTCTTGCAAAATATCAATAAACTCTGCGCTGGCTACTTCCATTTTATTGGCAGTCTTATCTATTTGTGTGCTTAAAAAGTTATGACCCATGTATGCTATTAAACCAATAATTAAACCTGTTGCAGAGGTGATCATCTTGGTATAGATACCACCAGCGATCGTGTTTAAGGTATACTCGCCTGTGCTTGCGATACCATAGAACAATTGCACCATACCTATAATGGTTCCAAGGAAACCAAACATAGGCGCAATGCCGGCAATAAGCGATAGTATGTTTAGGTTGCGCTCCATCTTATACATCTCCAGGCGACCAACACTTTCCATGCTTTTCTCGATAGCATCAATAGGTTTACCAATGCGGCGAATACCTTTATCAATAATGCGTGCAACAGGGTTACCAGTATTTTTTGCAAGGTTGCGGGCAGCGGTTATGTTGCCTGTAATAATGTTATCGCGAATAATGCTCATGAAGTTTTCTTCAATCTTACTCGCCTTACGAATAGCAATAAACCTTTCGAAGAAAACAAAAATGGCAGCAACTAATAAAGCATACAAAGGATACATGATCCAACCACCTTTATCCAACAATCCCCATAACGAGATTTGCTCTGCTACAACCGGCTGCGCTGTAGCAACCTGGTTTGCCGTATCAATTATTTGCTGTGGATTGGCTTGTAAGAAGATTCCAAACATTATGTGCTTATTAATTTTAGAAAGTGCAAAAGTAATAATTGAACAATCATTCTCGCTGCTTATTTGTACCCGAACAACTGCTATTGCAAATAACGGTTTGTAACCTCTTACTCTACAGTGGCAGTTGTTAAAGTTTGCAGAAAAACTAGTCTTCGCGATTTACTGTATCCATAGAAAAAGCAGGCAGGCAAACGCTCCAATATTCACACTCTACATCAAACGGGTTACTATACCTAACCCTTGCCCCTTTCTTAATTAAAATACTTTGGCCGGCATTAAGTGTTATTTCTTCACCATCAACTTCAATCATTTTACGGCCCCTGCTTACCAAAGTCCATTCGTCGAACTGCGGGTTTTGGTGCGGCTCGCCCCACTTTGGTGGAGCAACCATATGCGCAATACTAATGTTGCTTTGTTGCGTACTTGCATTACCAAAATGCTCTTCTATTAACTTGCCATCATTGGTTGGAAAAACAACGGGCTTATCCTGCAAAACATAATTCATACTTACTCTCTTGTTGTTATAATATTTTTGGACCAGTCTTAAGAATATCTATTAAACATTCGTTGCGTCGCACTCTTGTACTTTCAGTAGTTCCTTCAGCAAAAACATTAGCGACGCTAAACTGTTCATGATTCTTCGACATCAACATCGTTACTATAATTTATAGCACCGACAATGTTGCCGGTGCTATAAATTATTAGCTCCTATTTTTTATCAGTGTTTTGTTTCATCATGCCCATTATCTGTTGCATGCTTCTTTCCATGCCGGCCGGGCTACCATCTAAAAACAGCATGTTACCTTTTCCAAACTCTGCGAAATTCTTTACAGCTTCTGTCCACATGCTAAAAAGTATTACGTTGGTATCAAGGTTTGCCTGCTTCATTTCTTCAGCGGCCTGGCTCATACCTTTAGCCACTTCCTGGCGAAACAATGCAACACCTTGTCCACGCAAACGAGCTGCTTCTCTTTCTGCTTCGGCTGCAATTTTAATAGCGTTACCCTCAGCTTCTGCACCTTTGGTTTTTGTGATCAATAAAGCCTGGCCTTCATTCTCGGCTGCAGCCTTTAAGTTATTACTTGCCACTACCCTGCTCATACTATCCATGATCTGCTGATCGAAAGTGATATCGTTGATCTGCAGATCCTGTAAATGATAACCCCAATCTTCCAAAGAATGGTCTATCTGGTCTTTTACAAATTCAACAATTTCCCTTCTTAATAGTAAGATCTCTGCTTGCCTTTTACTTGCAACGAATGCACGGATGGAACCTTCAACAGTGCGTATGAGCGCCTGCATCAAATCTTTATCACTAATAAATTTAAAGGCGACCCTTTTGATCGTTTCCTCGTCAGCATTTTGCACCGAGTACAGCAGCATACTCTTGAAGTAAACATTTGCCTGGTCAACGGTAACGGCCTGGAACTCCAGTTCTACAGACCTGTTCTGAATACTTACTCTTTTATAAATCTGTTCAAGTATTGGGATTTTGAAATTTAAACCAGGTTTTAATATTCTCTGGTACTTACCAAACAAAGTAACAACTCCAATAGTTCCCTGGGCCACCGTAACAAGACCACTGAAAATTATTAGCAGCAATAAAATGAGCCACCAATAACTAAATAAAGCTTCCATAATTAAGGGTTGAAAATTAATTCTCGCATAATCGCATGGCTAAAATACGCATAAGCAAGTTTCGCTTACCTTTCGTAAGCGGTTATTTATTACCTATTAATACACACACTATTTCAATTTGAAAAGTTTCCTTTCTTAACGAAATAAAGATGTTTAATTTCTGTATTATTATGGCACCAAACCTACTATATGAAATCACTATTACTCATCATTTTTGCTTTTTCAATTAGCTTTAGTTCGCTGGCTTCTTTTAACTCCACTTCCGGTGGCGCAGGAGCAGTGATAGAGCCTACTCCAAGTGCATACCAAAAGAACTCAATCGCCTTCTCTAAGTTAACAGTAAAAGAACTACAGGTTTTCCTAGGAAGGAAGCTTACACTAAAAGAAAAAGTGCAGGTTTTATTAGCCAAAAAGTTACTTACAAAACTAGACCCCGAAGTGGAAGAGCTTGCTACAAAAGGAAGAAACAAAGCTTATATGGGTTTTGGCTTTGCTCTAGCCGCCAAATTACTCTATCCTATATTTGCAATTCCCGGTTTAATATTCTCGAACAATGCGTTGGCTTATGATAAAGAAAAGCCTGGAATATTAGGAGATGCAAAAGGTTTTGCAAGGGCAGGACAAATAATGAGTTGGGTATCACTTGCCTTGATGGTGATTGCTATACTATTATTACTTATTCTTTTTAGTAGAAGTAACTGGTGGATTTTTCGATAAGGTTGACTATATATTACGGTGCAGCCTTTTGTTGTGCCCTGTGAATTAAGAAAATAAAGTACAAGGTACTGTCTTTGCTTCCAAATTATTATGGCAAAAGATTATTTTTGCGTAAGCCAAAAGAAGGCTAACGGCGATATTTCGACGGATAGTCTATCTAGTGTAGCCCTGCTTGCGGGTCTATTTTTATGGCTTCTTCGAAGCCAAGCCAAAAGAAGGCTCCAGCTCCTTTTCTCCGATAGTTTTTAGCTGATACTGATCGTCAAACATCTGATTTTTCTTATACAAGGTATACAAGATCGCTAGGAGTTTTCTTTGAACTGCAACATAACCTTTCATCTTTATGCCTGTTCTTGAAAATACTCTTTCGTACAAATCAGCAAAAGGTTTCACTTTGTATGTAACCATGTTTAATGCAGGCATGTGCAACATTCTCCTAATATGGCTGTTACCTTTTTTAGATATTTTAGTTTTACCTACATGATTACCTGATTGATTTTCGATCACATCATACCCTGCATAACTTTCCAGCTGTTTTTGACTTTCAAACAATTCAAAACCATTTGTTTCAGCAATAATTGTTGCTGCGCTTAGCTCGCCTATACCCTTAATACTACTCAGTAAATCCACCTTTTGTTTTAATTTCGCATCTGCCTTTATCGTTTCAGTTATTGCTGCCTCCACCTGCTTTAAAAGTTCTTCCAAATGAGATACTGTTTCCCGGTAACGGTTTTCAATATCCTCAAACTTGTACATGCGGTGAGTTATTGCATGTAATTGATTACCAAAGGAAGTGATAGACTTTTGCATGTCTTCATGTTGCCTGGTAAGAAGGCGCAGTTCGTACATTTGTGGCGATGACGCGGACCATTCTTTAAGTTGTTGTTCAGCACCCATCTTGGCTAATCCTTCAGCGTCTATCTTATCATTCTTACTCTTTAAGCCAAGTGATTGCAAATACCGCTTTGCTTTAGTTGGCAAGACAACACTGATGCGAAAAGGTTGTTGCTGTAAGAATAAAGCACATCGTTCATAATAAACACCGGTTGCTTCCATTGTAACACTCAAAGGAGCCTGCTGATCTTTGTAATGTTTTTTGATCCATACTAATAACTCCTGTAAGCCACCGGCAGTATTTGCAAACTTTCTGCTTGCTTTGACTTTCACCAGTTGTGTCGTGTCAATGCTGCTAAGACAGCAACGAATGTTTTTTAAACCAACATCAATCCCTAAGGACCATTTAATGATCGTTTCCATTGATATAAATTTTAGAATTTTATCAACAGTCAACCTTCTATGCCTTCACTTATAACTGATACTGGATTAAATCGACATGGACTTATCCGTAGGTACTGTTCTGGCTCTAAAAGTAACTTTAGCCAGATGTTCCTTGTAGCGCTGTATCATTTAAAAAA
>JAQBNN010000242.1 GCA_028288505.1 Segetibacter sp.
CTTTATAAAAATAACTACTCAAAAAATATAAGAGTTTATAATAAATTTAAAGATGTAAGACTTGTAAATTATAAGCTTGTCAGAATTATCATCCACTTTCGAGAATAGTACAAATAAACAGAAACCAATTACTCACATAACTTTTGATGACGGCTATTTAGATAATCTAACTTATGCTTTTGGATTATTAAAAAAACACAACATTCGATTTAGCATTTTTATTACCAGCGATTTTATTGATAATAAAGAGCCCTTTGTGTGGTGGTATATGGTTGAGCATATTATAAATAATGAGATTGAAATTACATTTGATAAATATCATTTCACAATCAATGAAGAAACGTATCAAAGAGAATTGAAAAAAGAAATTTTTGAGATGCTTCGAGGCTTTATTATACAAACATTTGAAAAAGACGAAGAGTACCTTGCCCAGAAGTTACTAAATGCTATTCCAGGAGACAATAGCTTGTTTGTTCCAAAAATGCTAAAATGGAAACAAATAAATGAACTCATTGCTTCAGGCCTTTGTGAAGTGGGGATACATACAAAAAGCCATGCAAGGTTTTGCAATTTGAATAAGGCCGAAAGAGTAGAGCAAATAATGGCTTGTAAAGAGGAAATTTTTAGTCGAACAGGTACTGTAGCCAAATACTTTGCGTATCCGTATGGTAGCAAAACGGATATAGGGGAGACAAAAGATTTAAAAGAGATCATGGAATCTTGCGGAATAGAATTAGCATTTACTACAATAGCAGATGAATTAAATCATACAACTGATCGCACTTTTGTTCCAAGAGTTTTCATAAATAACTCTACTACCATGTACTCTTTAAAATCCCGCCTGAATGGTAGTTTTCAAAGAAGTTTATAATAAAACTGCTCCTAGATGGGACATCTAAACAGCCATTTACTGTGGCATAAATACGCGAAAAAATACTTTACAAAAGGATTAAAGGTTCTTGAAATTGGACCGGCTGGCTACCCTACTTACTATGAAACTGTATTAAAAGCAGAGGAACTAGCAATTGATTATAAAGTTTTAGATATCTCAGCCAATTTTATTTCTGGTGCAGAAAATAATCCAAATTTTATCCTTTCTGAAGACCCAATAAATTATCCTTTTCCTGATAATACTTTTGATCTTGTTTTTTCTGACCAGGTATTAGCCCACGTTGAATACTTCTGGCTTTGGTATGCAGAGCTAGTGAGAATAACTAAGCCAGAAGGATTTATTATAACAATAAATAGCTTTAGTTATCCAAGCTGCCCTAGCCCAATTGATGCATGGAGGGTACATAGTGACGGGATGAAAGTTTTGAATAAATTTTACGGAATTAAAACAATAATGAGTGTAACCGAGTCACTGGAAATAGAAAAATATGGAATAAAAAATAAGACGGGGTACTACTTTCCCGGCGCCTCTATTTCTAATCCTTATAACTATTCGCCCATCAATTTAAAAATAAATTTGCTGAAGAGAAGCTGGAATAATTTCGTGGGAAGATTACCGAAATTAAGAAGTGTATTACTAAATCCGGTTCACGTAGCTTTTGACACTGTAACTATCGCTCAAATCGTAAGTGAGGCTACTACTGATAGTGAGTGAGACCGCTCTCCTCAAACTTCTTTGCAGCATTGCTAAGTGAGAACAACTTGACTGTAAAAAGCCTTCACAAATTGGTCACGAACAAATCCCAGTACATCTTTTCCCTATTCTAATTTGGTAAGCACTAGCGTCAAGCTGTCTTGTTCTGTTTGCAAAGACATCCTCCTCTGTTCCATTTGGTAAATACTGTCTTGAAGACCCATGTATTTGCTTTGGGTAGCTGGTTTTGAAAGATTGTTGTTGCTGGCTCGTATAAGTTTAACTGCATCGCTTTTGTGAACTTCGACTTTGGTTTTGAGTACAGCTAATTGTTTATCTATCTCTTTTTGCCTGTCAACGATTTTAGATTTAGGGCTTGCACAAGAGACTAGCAGAAGGAGAATTAGTACTTTTTTCATATAGTTTTGGTTGGTTGGTTTTACATCGGTAAGCGAGCCAGGAAAGGGCAATTATCATCTTGCTTGATCCCCTTAGGAAAGATAATCTTTATTAATTACTACTTTGGCGCTTTTTTGCCGCCGTTTAATCTACTGTTGCGTGAAGCTTTTTGCACTACTTGTTTACCTCGTCGCCATTTCTAAGCCAGAAACAAGCTGACGGGAGTTGCATCCATTTTACAAGAATCCTTTCTCTTTGTATAATTTATAGCCAACTTTCAAAGCGTCTTCGACCTGGGCAAGTAGTTGAGGATCATTTTTATTAATATGAAAACATGATTTTCCTTTAAGACATTTTAGTAACTCCGGTTGCAGGTTTTTTGATATGGCGGGATTTTATAAATGGGAAAGAAGTAAAGGTCTACATATCCCTTTTGTACCGTAAAGCCTGCGAAGTAGCGTTCTCTTTTTTTTACCTATTATATAAACTGGCTTAGTACTACATATGTTATATAATCCTCCTGGTCGCCTTGTTCTCTTAAAACGCCCTAGGCATATGGCTTTAAAAGCGCCTTTTGTTTTCAAAGATTGGCAGCAGCTCGGGTTGGCCACCTAACTTGTCTTCATTTTTTATAGGTTCGCCTTTGGCCATTTGTCGTACATCTGTATTTGCGTTTGGTGTTTTTGTAGGTAGCGCAGGTTTGCGCAGATTTTGTAGCAACTCTTTTAGTTGCCTCCGCTATTTTTTTGGTAGTAGTCATAAAAGTTTATTTGGGTTGACTGTTATAAAAATATTCAAATTAAGCTAAAAGAAAAAGCCCTGCTTTTCAGCAAGGCTTTGTTGAATTATGATTTAATGTACAAGAGTGCGACGCAACGGCTGCTTAATAGCAATTCAAAAGCCGGCTACATAATTAATCTCCCCACACCTGGTCTTTGCCATCGAGCCAAAGCTTTACTAACTCTGTAGTAATGCTTTTTGGTCTTTCAAGCGGGAAGCCTAGCGCCCTATCCCAGCAAAGACTTGACAATACGCCTAACGCACGACTTACACCGAACAAAACGGTGTAAAACTCGTACTCTACAAGACCGTAGTGAACAAGCAATGCACCGCTGTGCGCATCTACGTTCGGCCATGGATTTTTAATTTTTCCCAGGGACTGAAGGATTGGCGGAACGGCTTCGTAAATATTCCAAACTGTTTGAACTAGAGGATCGTTGGGCATGTGCTTTTTGCCAAACTCCATTTGTGCAGTAAACCTTGGATCGGTTTTACGCAATACAGCGTGGCCGTAACCAGGAACGACCTTGCCGGCGGCTAGTGTTTGCTTTACATACTCAACGATCTGCTCTTTGGTCGGATTATCAGAACCTAATTGCTCTCTCATCTCGAAGATCCACTTGATCACTTCCTGGTTGGCCAGGCCATGTAAGGGACCAGCAAGACCGTTCATACCTGCAGCTAAACTTTGGTAAGCGTCGCCTAAAGCAGAGCCTACCAGGTGTGTGGTATGGGCACTTACGTTGCCGCCTTCGTGATCAGCATGTATGGTCATGTACAAACGCATTAACTCATAGAAGCTTTCGTCCTCGTAACCCATCATGTGGGCAAGGTTCCCGCTCCAGTCAAGCAAACCGTCTGGCTGAATATGTTGGTTGTTTTTGTATTTACGGCGATAGATATAAGCAGCAATGCGGGGAAGACGAGCGATTAGATCCATTGCATCGTCAAACATAGCATCCCAGTAATCTTTTTTGTTCATGCCCTCAGAGTAACGCTTTGCAAAGTTGCTTTCTGTTTGCAGGGCCATTATGCCTGTAACAAACATCGTCATGGGGTGAGTGTGTAAAGGCAGGGCATCAATGGTAGCAAACACATGATTTGGTACGTGACTGCGACGCTGCCAAACACCGGTAATATGGTCCACATCAGCTTCTGTTGGCAATTCACCGATCAACATAAGATAGAATAATCCTTCAGGAAGTGGTTCGCTGCCACCTTCAGCTTTTGGTAATTTTTCCTGCAGTTCTGGAATCGTATATCCACGAAAACGGATACCTTCCTGTGCATCAAGTAGGCTTGTTTCGGTAACAAGGCCGGTAATTCCACGCATGCCCTGGTAAACCTGGGCTAGGGTTACTTCACCAATTTTCTTACTTCCGTGCTCTTTTAAAAGTTCTTTGATCTCGATGTTTGCTTCGTCAGCTTTTGCTTTAAACCTGT
>JAQBNN010000245.1 GCA_028288505.1 Segetibacter sp.
CAGTGATAAAAATAGTAAGGAGATTGTGAGAAGTCTACTCAGCTGCATTTGTTTTTTTGGATGAGGTATCAACTACCGGCAAGGGCGAAGTTAGATACTCACCTTTACTTTTCTTCCCAAACACCGAAATACTAACATAACGTTTAGGATTAACCCTTATATCATCCATTAAAATATTAAGGCTACGGGTTGTATTAGCCATATTCTCATAGATCTGTTTATCGTTCAATAATAATCCAATTGATCCATCCCTGCTATCGATTTTTTCCATAGCAGAATTTAGCCTGTCAACTGTAGCGCGAAGTTGGGTGAATGTACCGTTGATATCAGCCTGAGAAATCGTTTGGGTCGTTTTCTCAAGATTAGCCATTGTATTATTGATCCTCTCGTTGTTACCGGACAGGTTTTGTGTAAACGAATTTACATTGTTCAAAGATTTAGCTAAAGCCCCTGTCTGGTTGTTCAACATCTGTTGCAAAGATGCTGCTGAAACAATAAGGCTTCCACTTATCCTGTTCATATTGGCAACCATATCCTGCATGTTATTTTTTGTGTAGGGGTCAACAATGCTGTTTAGGTTCCTTAATACAGAGTCAAGTGTTTGAACGGTAACCTTTACCTGGTCGATTACAGGAGTTAGTTTTGTGGTAATTGCACCAAGCGCACCAGGCACGTCGGCAGTTGCAATAGTATCGTGGTTTTTTAAATAAGCCTTACTATCGCCGAGGCTGATATCGATGCTTGCAGTACCTAATGGATTTTCTTTAATTGAAGCAAGTGAGTTAAGAGGAATGTTCAATTCTTTATTTAGCTTAATAGCAATTATAATAGTGTCGAGGTTCTTGTTGGCTTCTTCCAGTTCGTATACCGCACCCACCTGCAAACCATTAATGTAAACAGGATTAGAAACCATAATACCCTTTGTGTTCTTATATTTTGCATAAACAAAACTACCGGTCTTAAAAAGGCTTTTTCCTTTCAGAAAATTAAAACCTAGTATTAAAAGCGTGATTGCGATAGCAGTTAGCGCACCAACCTTAGTCTCATTAGAAATCTTCATGGAAATGTATATATGTTGTAATATTTGAAGCTAAAATTGCTACAAATGCAAAAGTCATGCTAAAGCAAAAGTAATCAATTAGCTTTTACCGGTATACAATCAACGGATTTACGCTGTTTGTGGTTTTAAAAAAGGAACTTGTTGAAATGAATTGCTGCAATAAAAGACGAAAGTACAAGTGAGTGACACAACGATGATGCTATGAAAGACCACTGCCGGTAACAAAAATAAACACTATATAAAAAAGATTTCTTTGGTAACAAGCACTGAATCACTATTTAGCATCGTTGTGTCACTCACTTGTACGGTTACCTTCACTTCAGCAAAAGAGCTTAAAGTGAGGAATAGTATTGCCACCTGTTATTTGTAGGAAACGCTCTCACCGGGATTTTCTAAGCTGTACCGGTAACGCTTTAATGCACCAATTATGCAGCCCACCATCTCGTGCTGGCCGTTCTCGCTGTTTAGGTAATCTTCTTCCTGAGGGTTACTTATAAAACCTAGTTCAACAAGAATACTTGGCATAGCAACAGCTTGCAATACCCATATACCCACCTGCCTTTGCTGCGCCTGCCTGCTTATGCGACCTACCCTTTTAAATTCTTCCTCAACGGTAAGTGCAAGGTTGGCGCTTCGATTAAAATATTGTTGGGTCTTTAAAGAATACAGGATCATGCGATCGGGAGAATTGGGATCGAAATCTTTAACAAAATTGGCCGTTGCGCTATCAAGGTAAAGCGATTCGTTTTCACGCATGGCCTTTTCCTTCATATCGGTTTTGTGGGCTCCCCAAATGTAAGTCTCCGTTCCCTTTGCAGGATTAGGAGAGGTCCATGTTCTGTACTGGGGAACTTTGCGGGTGTGTTTCTTTTTCTTCTTGCCTTTCCCAGTATAATAGGTTTCAGTTTTATAGCCCGTTAGTTCAGAATGGCGTTGAGCCGGCGCACTATTGCAATGGAGAGAAATAAAGAGATCGCCTTTGTTGAAGTTGGCAATATTGGCTTTGGTTGGCGGTGATTGATAAACATCAGTAGTTCTTGTAAGTACTACCTCAACATCGGGCATTGCCTCCTGTAACTGCTTACCTAATTTTAGTGCAACTGCTAGCGAGACCTCTTTTTCTTTTGAGTACCTGCCCGCAGCTCCACCGTCGTGTCCGCCATGGCCAGCATCAATAATTATCTTTTTTAGTTTTGCTTTCTGGTAAGGAGGTTTAAATCCTGAAAGACTAGTTACCTGTAGAATGCCTATTAGAATAGTAAAAATAATTAACGGCTGTTTTCTCATCATGATTTCTAAAAAATTTTAGCCTATTTAGTTACGGTCTCTTCCTGCTGTGCTGGTTTCTCAAGGTATTGCTTATATCTTAACACAGCTCTCATAACAGCATATGTAATCTCGTTCTGTCCGGCTTCGCTGTTTAAATAATCTTCTTCTTCCGGGTTACAAATAAAGCCCGTTTCAATTAAAATGCTGGGCATGTTGGTAGCTTGTAGCACCCAAATACCTTTATTATTTCTCTGTTTTACACCTTCACTTCTACGCCCTTCTTTTTGAAATTCCTCTTCAACATAAGCTGCAATGGTACGGCTTTGATCGAAAAATTTTTTCGTTCTTAGCGATGCTAAAATTTTTGCATCAGGGGAATCAAAAAGAGTGCCTGTAGAATCTTGCAATTCTCCTGACAGTTCTTCTTCATCTCTTGTTCCTACAGATTCTTGCTTTTCATTGTATTTATCTACCGCCCAAATATAGGTTTCGGTGCCTTTTCTGCTGCACGGTAATTTGTAGGATTTATATATCGGTACCTGTCTTGTCTTGGTAATTTTTTTTCTTTTTTTCCCCTTACCTGTATATACCGAATACGTTTCTTCCCTATACCCTTCTATTCTTCTTTCGTACCTAGCGTCAAGCGAGTTTACATGAATTGATATAAAAAGATCACCATGATTTTCATTAGCGAATTGCGCCCGATACCTGTTTGCTTTATTTAAATCTGTTAATCCATTTGGGAGGTTCTCGTCTGTTCTTGTTAACAAAATCTTAGATTCTGGCAGTACCTCTTTAAGACGTTCATTAAGCTTCAAAGCAAGTGCAAGGGTAATAGCCGACTCATAGCTATATCTTCCTTCAGCATTCTTATTGGGTAGGCCATGCCCCGCATCAATAACTATAGTTTTTAAAGTGTTCTTCTGGGTACCTGGTTTTATAGTTGTGTCTGTGTTAAAGGAAGAAAAGAGTAGAATAATAAAGCAGCAGAAAATTAAATTTAAAGGTCTATTTACCATCTTTGTTTCTGTTAGGGTTTGAATTTTAGGGCGGTTAATCTTCACACATCTTTAATGCTTTAACCATTACATTTGTCTTACTACTTATGAGCAAGCGTTGTAAAGTTAGGTCAAAAAAAATATCGGCATATTTCATAATTGCTATTGTTTTCATAATTACAATCAATGTAAACGGCGAATTTCTTCAGCCTAATTCTCTATTAAACGATCAATCCACTAGCATAAATTGTGCAGACAGCAATGATTTTAAAAATTATTATGATACGACCAAAAAAGTAACTAATAAGACTACCAGAACAATCCAGGATACTACTACCCGAAAAAAAACAACACCTCCCATAGTTGTTAATGATACTACCAGGAGAACAACAGACACTACTACTCTACTTGATACTTCTCTATTAAAAGATACCTCTGGTAGAACCACAGTAATTGACACCTTCAACGTAAAGCTGTCTAAAGATTCTCTTGATGCACCTATAACATATGCGGCGGAAGATAGCGCTGTGCTTTTAATTCCCACCCGCTTATTTATTTTATACGGCAAGGCTAATACTAAGTATACCGATGTAGAAATGGAAGCAGCAGTCATTCGTGTTGACCAGGGCAAAAATGTTGTAACAGCCTACGGTTCTACTGATACATTAGGCAGTCCTTTACAAAAACCAAAACTGGTGCAGGGAGAAACAGTGAGTAACAGCGATTCGATCTTCTATAATCTTAAGTCCCAAAAAGGGTTAACAAAAAGTACGTTTCTTCAGGAAGGGGAAATGTTTGTATACGCAAATACAATTAAGAAAGTAAGCGAGGGCACATTGTTCGCGTGGAGGGGAAGGTTTACAACCTGTAATCTTGATACCCCGCACTTTGCTTTCCAAACCAACAAAATGAAAATCATCAACAAGAAGATCGCCATTTCTGGTCCTACCCATCCTGAAATTGAAGGAGTTCCCATACCAATTTATATTCCCTTTGGTATGTATCCGCTCAACAGGGGAAGACATTCTGGCCTGCTTCCTCCACAGTTTGCTGCAAGCGAAGATTTCGGTTTGGGTCTTGAAGGGCTTGGCTACTACAAAGTAATAAATGAGTATGTGGACTTGACGTTACGATCGAACATCTATAGTTATGGAGGGTGGAGTATAAATGCTTCTCCCAGGTACTTACGGCGATACAGGTATAATGGTGGACTAAATCTTTCCGTACAAAACACCAAGTTTCTCAACCGCAGAACAGATATTAAAGAAGAGTTCACTAAAAACAAAACCTTTAGTTTAAGCTGGAATCATTCAAGAGATTCCAAGGCCAGGCCAGGAACCACTTTTGGAGCCAACGTAAACGTTGCCAGCACCAGGTACAATAGGCTGGTAACTAATAACGCCTTACAGAACTTTCAGAACCAACTTACCTCTTCTGTTAACTACAGTAAAGATTGGCGGGGCAAGTATAACTTAAGCGCTAGTGCAAACCATAGTCAAAACAATAGTACCCGCGTTATAGATCTAACGTTGCCAAACGTTAGTTTCAACGTAGTAACATTATACCCTTTCCAAAAGGCAGAGCAGGTAGGCACGCCAAAGTGGTACGAAAAATTAGGTCTTGGCTACTCTGGCAGCTTGCAGAACAGGCTTTCTTTCTACGATTCAGCTTTTAATTTAAGAAGGCTATTAGATACAGCGCAGTGGGCAGTAACACACAATATTCCCATCACCTTGTCTTTACCACAATTAGGGCCATTACAAATTTCACCGGGCGTTTCGTATAGCGAGAGATGGGCAGGACAAGCGATAGCAGCAGATTGGGATCCCGTGAATAAAATGGTATACCAGAAAGTAACAAGAGGTTTTTATACAGAACGTCAAACAAACTTTAGCCTATCTGCTAGCACCCGCTTATTCGGAATGTATCAATTCAAAAGATCTAAAACTGGAAGAGCTATACGGCACGAGGTACGGCCTACATTTAGTTTTAATTATACGCCCGATCTTAATAAGGGCAACTACTCAAAAGTACAAATAGACACCTTCGGCAATACATTAAACTTCTCTACTATTACGGGATCTCAGTTAATTGGAGACAAAAGATTTGGCGGCATTTCATTTGGAGTTGATAATACGCTTGAAATGAAAAACCGAAGCAAAAAAGATACGGGTTCTGAAAAGAAGCTAACGAGGTTAATAGATGGTTTTGGTTTTCAGAGCGCATATAACTTGTTAGCAGATAGTTTTAAGCTATCACCTTTTACTTTTAGTTTCAGAAGTACACTCTTCGAAAAGATAAATATTACTGCAGGCGCCACGCTGAACCCTTACGAGGTAAATGAGCAAGGTCTTTCTGTAAACAGGTATGCATGGGAGGGAGACAACTTCTCTCTCGGACAAATATCTTACGGCAGTGTAGCAATTTCCACTTCATTTCAAAGTAAGTCTAAAGATGGCCGAACCGACCAGGAGAGGCTTCCTAGCGATGAGTTTATGACGATTGAAGAACAGCAAAGGCAATTGGATTATGTAAGAAGCAACCCTGCTGAGTACACAGATTTTAACATCCCCTGGAATGTTCAGTTGTCGTATTCTTTAAGTTTCAGCCGCCAGTTTGCAATGGGTACCGGGTTTAAAACTATCAGCAATTCAAACTTAAGTGTGAATGGGGATTTTAGTTTAACCGATCGTTGGAAGATGGGTGGTAGCACTTACCTCGACGTGAACACGAGAACGATACAAACACTAACGATGTTTGTAAGCCGCGAAATGCATTGCTGGCAGTTGTCTATAAACATTACTCCTGTTGGTTTGTATCGCTCGTTCAACATCAGCCTTTATCCAAAGTCAGGTATACTTCGCGATCTAAAAGTAAATCGTTCAAGGTTCTTCTATAATCAATAGTATTATAGTCTGCGATACATGGAGTGGCGATGCTAAATTTCAATAGCGTCGACTAACTACATTAAAAATTTAGATACCAGCATACCTTTTCATAGCATCATCGTTGCGTCGCAATCACTTCATCGGCAAATCTTTTAGCGGCACTGTGTTACAAGGTTTGCAAAGAATCTAAGTTTGCAGAAAATAGAAACCTAAAGCTGAAACAAGTTGTACAAGTACAAGTGAGTGACACAACGATGGTGATTAGTAATTCTAAAGCTTGCTACTAAAGAAATTTTATAACTAAACATCGTATAATAAAATGTAGCACACTCTTGCCTGATTCATTTCTCATTTTTCATTTTATAGTAGTCCCACATAGTTTTAAAAACCTTCTCTTTTAAGTCTTTTGAAGTAATGTTCTCGGAAGAAATGGGAGGAAGAAAATGCATCTCTAAAGGATGCGGCATAAGGTAGAAAGCTTTGCTTGGAGGCAGCACTTTGCGGGTATGAAAGATAAGCGTGGGAATCACTTCTTTGTTAGTTTCAACAGCAAGTTTAAATGCGCCATCGTAAAAAGGTTTTAGTGGATCATTCGTTCGGTTACGCGTTCCTTCGGGATAGATAACCATGTGTAAACCCAAAGCTAAAGTCTTCTTCATTTCCTCATAACTACGTCTGCGGCTCTCATCGCTTGCACGATCAACCAACACGGCACCTCTTGTATAAACTAACCCAAACACCGGCACTTTTGCCATTGATTTTTTTGCAATCGTTTTATTAGCACCAGGCACAAACGGAGTACTCACCGGCACGTCCATTAAGGAGTTATGGTTGCTTACAACAACAAAAGTTTTTCCTTTAGTAAAATGTTCTTTACCCTTAATTTTCAGAGGACAACCAATTAAAAAAAGATATACCCTCATCCATGCAGCTGAAATTCTTCTAAATATTTCGGTTCCTAAAGGCTCCTTGATTAGGAAGGTAATGTAGATGGGAATTACGATAACTAATAGTGTAGCTGAGAACGCTATGATGCCCCACACCGCCCATAGGCGGCAAAATATGTTTTTAAAAAGATTCATTTTTTACAAGCTTTATTCCCTCAGCATGCAAAGATGCTTTATTTGATGAGATGTTATTATAAGCAGAAATGAAAAGTTATAGTGCTAGGGTTGCTTAGTCATTGAATAAGTTATTGCAATGCCCAGTCAATGGGATCAAGTCCTTGTTTCATCAATAATTCGTTGGTCTTACTAAAGTGCTTGCACCCGAAGAAACCTTTGTCAGCACTATAAGGTGATGGATGTGCAGCTTTTAAAACAAAGTGCTTCGTTTCATCGATCAGTACTTGTTTTTCTTGCGCGTACTTACCCCAGAGTAAAAAAACAACGCCTGTTTTTTCTGCAGATATTTTTGTGATGACTGCATCGGTAAAATTAGTCCAGCCAACTTTTGAATGACTCGCAGGCTCCCCTGCCCTAACAGTTAATACTGCGTTTAACAAAAGCACTCCCTGCTCTGTCCATTTAGTAAGATCACCTGTAGTTGGTATTTGCAAACCAATATCCTGTTGTAGTTCTTTAAAAATGTTTACAAGACTTGGTGGCGGCTTTATACCTGCTTGAACAGAGAAACTTAATCCGTGCGCCTGCCCTTTGCCATGGTATGGGTCCTGCCCGAGCAATACAACCTTTACCTTATTAAAAGGAGTTTTATTAAATGCATTGAAAATTAGGTTTCCTGGTGGATATATTATTTTCTCCTGGGCCTTTTCAACTTTAAGAAAGGTGACTATTTGGTTGAAGTATGTCTTTTGAAACTCATCTTCTAAAACTTTTTTCCAGCTTTCTTCCATTTTCACCTCCATAAAACAATTTTCGTTTGGCTGCAAACTAATTAAAAATTACTTTTGCCACCCCAACAAGGTTCGGTAGCTCAGCTGGATAGAGCAACTGCCTTCTAAGCAGTAGGCCATTGGTTCGAATCCAATCCGGACCACATCTTTAAAAGCTTCTTAAATGGGAATAGTAAAGGGCTTCAATATTTGAAGCCCTTTTTCTTTTTTAAATAACCCAGACTTCTCTTCTTATCTTTTTGAAAAGCAGTAGTTTGTCAAAAAGATCGCATGCATTAGGTTATTATAGCATTTATCAGCACAGTACAAGCTGTTAAAAGCCTGTTTCATTTACGTCATCTTTTTGTAGTGAGGATTGTTCTTCCTACATTGTCGTCCTAAATAACAAAAAATGACAGGAACAGTTAAGTTTTACAATGAAGCAAAGGGCTTTGGTTTTATAAAAGCGGATGGCGGAAACCAGGAGTATTTCGTTCATGCTTCAGGATTAAAGCAACCAATACGTCAGGATGATCAAGTTGAATTTGATCTCCAGGAAGGCAAGAAAGGCGAGAACGCAGTGAACGTAAAAGTACAATCGTAGATTTTACAACTCGCAGTTTTAGCACTTGCAACTTTAAAGTCGAGACTATCTAAATAAATATAGGTTATCAACTCTTGAGTATACAAAGGGGTTCCATTAATGGAACCCCTTTAAGTTTTTGTACAAATATTTGAGCTTCCAGCCTAAACTCGTTTCAACGAGCTCTCCTTGTGCATTTCAAACATTATATCTCTCCATTTTTACCTTGCCCAGCCTCCTTCCACCCTTGCAGTGCATAAAATTGCTGGGCACTGGTGCTTAGCCAATTGTTTCATTGTGCTTACTAAAAAACCAGTTATGTATTATTTCATGAAGCTTGCTTCCAATGCCTTTGAACTCGGGTAAAGGATCAACAAATAAGGCCCATATGTTTTTGCCTTTCACGTCAACAATAGTAAATCCTACAATTCTATTCTCTACTTCGTATACCCAACCTTTACCCCGTTCCGTCAAATATTCATTATTATGTGCTTCTGTTACTACTAAAGGAGTTGATAATACTTTCTTTTACACACTTTCTTACAATGTGCATTCCTTCAATATCAATTAATGTTGCTTAGCGAAAAACTATTATATGAAATTTATTTTACCAATTAAAAAGATCCATCTAATAAGCTTAATTAAGCCAGGCTTATTAGCAAGGTCTAAGGAAAATACAAACCCTCCGGTTGAAAGACATTGATAACAATGTAAAAGAACCAAAAATGCAAGTATAGTTCATTCAT
>JAQBNN010000279.1 GCA_028288505.1 Segetibacter sp.
ATTTAGAACAATATTATTAAAGCGGTATTGATTATAAGCAAAAGCAGGAATGTTAGCGTTAATTTGAAAGATAGTGTCGATTGTATTGATGCTACCAGAAATTGTACTGTTAGAAAAGCCTCTTAAATTTTTGTCCAGTAATTGTGTATAGCCCTGTATGTTTCTGGTAATTACTTCAAAGTCGAAACGCTGGTCTTTAACTGTTCTTTTTGGAGCAGCAATGTAGGCAGGATAATATTTGTGCAGAAAGGCCTGAAAACCGGTAGGGAGATCAAGTATATTATATTCACCTTCAATTCTGGCATTAAACTCGTTACTACTTAAAGACAGTGTTCTTCGTCCCTGTTCGTAACGCGATTGAAGACTAAGGGAATCGAAATTCAACCGTACACTGTCCTGTAACAAGTTAGCATTGTAAACTTTTACAGAGCCAAGAAACTGGTCAATGTTTCTACCGGTGAAGTTTAAATCAAACAAGCCGCTTATTTCCAGTTGCCGGTCAATAAATTTTAGCTTTTGAAAATTACTGTTGGCAAGATCACCTAACACGTTAAACTTAGGATCCCTGTTTCTGAAATCGATCTGGACAGTTGTAATAAAGTTGAGGTTAGGATCATCAATCTTTACGGTACCATCAAACTGTTTTCTTTGGAACGTTCCCTCTACTGCAATCTTTTTATAGTTATAGTCCTGAAATAATACTTGTTGAATATTTCCGGTAACGCTAGTTCTCAAGGTATTTAAAGTAAGTCCTACACCTTTTATTTTGCCGTTGAAACTAATATCGCCCAGGTTTTTAACAACAAGAAACTTACCAACATTGAACCTGGGAGTTACGAAGGTGCCTTCATAAGAAGTGGATGCATTTTCAGGAAAAGCAAGTGAAAGATTGGTGGTAAAGGCACCAAGGTTGGTAGTAAAGTTGCCTGCCGTAGTAAACTTGCTCAGGGTTCCGTTAAAGTTGCCTTTAAACCTGATATTACCTAAACTGGATACTGAAGGAATTTGCACATCTCGCAATGCTGGTGCAAAAAGTACAGCATCTCTATAACTTGTTGCTGCGTCTCCTTCAAAATGTATAACAGCAGTTTGCATTTCTGGTAAGCCTACAATAGATGCATTACCACTAAGTGTCGTATTATTACCGGTTCTTACAAAAAGCTTTTTTGCCGTGAGGTTGTCTAAAGTTCCATAGCCATTACCGGAAATGCTAATGTTCTTTTTTAATGTTTTCAGCTGCGGAGCAAAGTAAGCAAGATCGTCACTGTTAATCTGCGCATTAGCAAACCGGGCATCCATGGTTACCTGGTGGATGAAATCTTTAAAGTCCTCGTTGAAGTCCTTGAATTTAAACGCAAGGTAGTTTTGAAGTTTGCTTTTTGGCGTAACAAGGCTTAAGCTGGCAAACTCCAATATTTGCGGGGTAAGCTTAAAATTCGCTTTCAGTTCTCTTACCTCAAAGCCACTGCGTTCTTTTGTTACCAGGTCAACTTTAGCTTTTATGGTATCCTTGAAAAACGAAACATCAGATAGGGTGCCGTTGATCTTTTCAAACTTTAAATTCAATGGATCAAAGTAGGTAAGCGTGGGCCGATCACTTTCTCTTTGATTGATAAATCTGCCATTTTTTATAGACAATCTACCAATACTTAATCTTATTCCACCTGGGTTAAAATAAGGGCTGGTATCATTAGCTGCTCTAACTTTTTTAGGACGTTTTGCTCGGATGCCTTCAAATTCCCTTACTGCATAAAAAGGATTTTCTAATTCAATCTCCCTTATCCGCATGTTGTTCTCGTTGAAATCCATGTTATCAGCATCCAACTGGAGGTTGCTAAATTTCAACGTCGTTTTAGTTCCTATCCAAACATCGTTTTGAACGTAAGAAATGTTTTTAAGATCGAGTTTATCAAGGTTGAGTTTTAAAGTGCTCGGCTTTTTTTCTTTAGTAGTTTTTTTAGGAGAAAAGTAGTCGGCTAAGAACTGGTAATTCCAGATGGTATCTCTCCGATAAGTATTTATGTGTGCGTCTTCAAGACCGATATATTTCAGCACCAGTTCATCTTTAAAAAAGAACCAGTCAGTAATTCTCAGTTTTAATTTATCGGCATAGAGTAAAGTATCCTTGTTCAGGTCCTTGATCATTGTACCTTCAAGGTTCATACTATTAAAAAAGGTGAAGTTTACATGTCGTATACTAACTTCCGTTTTAAGATCTTTCGAAAGTCTTGCAGTCACTTTTTTAGCCAGCCAGTTTTGTACTGTTTCTGTTTGAAGTAATAGCCAAACCAACAGTATTAAGGCCAGCAGACTTAATAAAACTTTACCTGTTATTTTTAAAACTTTCTTCAGATTCCTTTAATTTGACTTTTGTAAAAATAACGAAACAGAACCGGGGGACAAATTCAATACCAATTTCAGCGAAACTATAACATTATGAAAGGGTTAGTATCATTAGTAGCAACATTAATTGTTTTAGCATCTTCTGCACAAACTAGAACCACTCCAACAACTAAAATAACAGCACAGGCTACACAGCCGGTAATAGTTATTCATGGTGGTGCGGGTACCATTTTAAAGAGCCAGATGACTCCTGAAAAGGAAGAGGCTTATAAAGCCGCGCTTACAAAAGCTTTGCGGGCTGGATATAAAGTATTGCAAAGTGGAGGAACTTCTTTAGATGCTGTAGTTACAGCAGTGAACGTTATGGAGAATAGTCCTTTGTTTAATGCCGGCAAAGGCGCGGTGTTTACAAATGAAGGAAAGAATGAAATGGACGCGGCTATTATGGATGGCAGCAATCTCAAAGCAGGTTCGGTTGCCGGCGTTACAACTATAAAGAACCCTGTTAATGCTGCGCGTGCTGTAATGGAAAAGAGCGAACACGTAATGATGGCGGGACCCGGAGCAGAAAAGTTTGCAGCAGCTAACGGCTGTGAGATTGTCGACCCATCTTACTTCTACACCGAAGATCGCTGGAAGGGTTTACAGCGTGCAAAGCAACAGGATTCACTCAAGTCAATCTTAGATCATAACACGCCAAAGCAACAGGCTTTATTAAAGCAGCCCGGTAACAACGATTACAAGTACGGCACAGTGGGTTCAGTTGCATTAGATAAAAGCGGAAATCTAGCTGCTGCTACAAGCACAGGCGGCATGACTAATAAAAGATACGGTCGCATTGGCGATGTGCCCATTATTGGTGCGGGTACTTATGCGGATAACAATACTTGCGCTATAAGTTGTACGGGTTGGGGCGAATTTTTTATACGCCTCGTTATGGCAAAAAGCATTAGCGACCGTATGGAACTGACCAAGACTCCCTTAAAGGCAGCAGCCGATGAGATGGTAATGAAAAAACTTCCTGCCCTAGGTGGCGATGGCGGATTGATAGCAGTTGACAGGCAAGGAAACATTGCGATGCCATTTAACACTGCTGGCATGTATCGCGGTTATATTGATAAGACAGGTAAAATGGTTATTGAGATTTATAAGTAGCGCCAGTGCAGAATGTAAAATCAGAATGTAAAATGCAAAATGTAAAATGTAAAAGGGGTGATCAACGCTAAGTAGCACAAGATTTAGATTTTGGTACAGGCGTTGTTGCTACTATTAAACATCGTTGCGTCGCATTTCGTTCGTCGGCAACAATTCTATTCAGCAAAGTGAAAAGTCAAAAGTCCAAAACCTCTGCCCATCCACGTCAACTTGCTGCTTTTTGTTTTGCAGTACAAGTGAGTGACACAACGATGCTGGATTGAAAACTAATGCAGGCTAACAAAACTTATAGTTCGACTTTAAATCTGTCTTTCGAGATACCTCGTGCTTCTACCTTAAACACTCTGCTACTATCTCGAGGTCTTCCTTACTATGGAGTGCGTTCACCACAAGGCGGTTTATTTTTTTACCGGTAGGGTCGGGATAAGAGAATGATGAAATAATGATCTTGTTTTTAGTAAAACCGTCAAGGCTTGCATTGTGGTGCATTATAAAGAAAGGAAGTTGAGGATAGTAAGCAACCTCGCTTGATTCTGCAAGCAGGTTTATTAGCGTGGCAATGTTGTGTCTTAATTTTTCTCTTTGCGTGTTGTATAGACTCTCAGCATGAATAAAGGCATAAGCAAGCGAAGGCGCAATAGCTGTGCTGGCGGTATAATAAGGCGAGTGGCGCAACCTTTCAGCGAGCAATTTACTACAACTAACAGCACCTCCATTTATATGTAATGCTTTTGATAAGGAGTAGGTAATTATATACTCGACATTAGTAAGTTGAGGCAAGGATGCACTAATACCTTCACCCTGTTTTCCAAGCAGACCTATTCCATGTGAGTCGTCGATTATGCAGGTTATCTTTTTGTTGTCGCGTATATTCTCAAGCAACGATAGATCAGCGACAATTGCAGTTAACGGGTTAACAGAATCTAATAAAAGAATAAATGCTGTTTCGTTGCTTTGCGTTACTTCATCAAGTAATTGCTGTTGCCAATTCCATGTAAGCAATTTTGTATTAGCAGCAATGGCAGGGTGTGAACCGGGGATAGTATAACAAGGAATAGAATCGGTGAAAAGAGTTTCAATAACGGCGCGTCCTGATAAGAAGCCTGATGAAAAGGTAACGGTATCTTCCTGGCCTGTAAGTGCTGATAATTTAGATTCTAATTCATCATAAATAGTAAGCCGTGTGTTTGATATACGTGACGATGGATGAAGTACGCCGTATCTATCTATACCTTCTTTAACCAAAGCAGTAAACTCGTTAACATGACTTAAGCCCAGATAAGCGTAACCTGAAAAGAATAGAAAGTCTTCGCCATTTACGTTTGCTGTTCTGCCGGGGGCAGCGTTAAGAAGGTGCATTTTACTAATGGCTTTTTATTTTTTGGTTATACTGCTGCTTTCATCTTCGACTGCTGACGTTATTGAGTAATTTCTCTTTCTGCGATTAATTCAACTACTTCCCTTTAATAACGCTGTTGTAATGGTTAAAGATTTGAACGGTTCTTTTTACTACTAGTTCTGAATAAGAACTGGTGGCGAAGTTTGATTGAATAGTTCCACCGCCAGAATATTTTTCCTTCGTCATTGTATTAATAAGTTTCCTTTCTCCGAAAGTTAACCACGATTTTTGTGCTGCAATTAAAACTCCCTTGTCTTCTGCGGTTAGCAGGTTAAGTAGTTAGCTGTAATGCTTGTTCATCAACTTGTCGTATCCGGCGGTAAGACTTTCGATAGTAACATTGATACCTGCAGTGGAGTAATTAATGTCAATTCTTTTTCCGGCAATATGTTTAAGTTTAAAGGTGTCAACAGAAAATTCAATCTCATCTTTTGTTATTTCCTCTGCAGATATTGATTGCTTAAATTTTATGCCTAGTTTGTCTACATCAGCTTTAATTCTTTGTAATACCTGCGGTGTAATTTCTTTTTTCCCAGCATCTTGGGCTAATAATGCCATTGACAATAACAGCAACGGTGTAAGTAAAATTAGTTTGCACATAAGGATTGGTTTGCCCAAATATAAATGCTTCTCTGTAGAACTTTATAGGGTTATGGATGTTAGAGCCAGCTCAATAAAGATTTGCAAGTACAAGTGAGTGACACAACGATGTATAATATTTATTCGAATGCCTGTAACCAAAATAAAAAAACCTTTCTTATAAATAAGAAAGGTTGTGCGGAAGAGGAGATTCGAACTCCCACGGCTGTTACCCCGCTACCACCTCAAGGTAGTGCGTCTACCAATTTCGCCACCTCCGCTGAGGGTCGCAAAAGTAGGAAATTCATTAATTCTAAACCTACTTCTTTAAAACAATTCTAAACGTGGTGCCTTTGCCCGGTTCTGAATGCTTTACAAAAATTTGTCCGCCGTGGTATTGTTCAACAATTCGTTTGGTAAGTGTAAGGCCCAGGCCCCAGCCACGCTTTTTTGTGGTAAAGCCTGGTTTAAAAACTTTAGCAATATTCTTTTTGTCGATGCCCTTACCATTATCCTTAACATCAATATGTACGCTTGCTGCTTCATCGGCAATTGTTACTTTAATATTGCCTTTACCCTCCATAGCATCCAACGCGTTCTTCAAAAGATTTTCAATAACCCAATCGAATAACGGCGGCGAAATCATGCCAGGAATATAGGTTTCGTTATTAGTATCGAATACAAAGTTCACTTTACCACTTGCACGTTTTTTTATATAATCGATCATGCTCTCGATCTGTTCAACAAGGTTCTTTTCTTCAAGCTTTGGCGTGCTACCAATCTTTCCAAAACGATCGCTGATCAGCTTCAGGCGGTTCACATCCTTTCCAATTTCGACGACAAATTTTTCGTTAGCTGGTATATCTTTCAGCACTTCAAGCCATCCTTCTAAGCTGGTAACGGGAGTACCTAATTGGTGAGCTGTTTCTTTCGCCAGCCCTGCCCACACCTGGTTCTGCGTATTCTGAAACTGGCTTCGCTGCGCAATAATGGTGATAATTATAAACAGGCCAACAATCACCAGTTGTATAATCGGGTAGTAGCGCACTTCCTTTTGCAATGCGCTTTCACCATAATAATAGCGGTTGGCTAAATAAGGTTTTTCGCTAATCCTTAATTCAATTGGTGGATGAAGCTTTTTAAACTCCGCAAGCTTCTCGGTTAAGTAAGTTTTATTATTAGCAACTATCGTAGAATCGAGGTTAAGATAAATGCCTGTAAGGCTGTCTTTTTCGTTTGCTTCTATAATAGGTATGTCATCATTCTCCGTAGAAATTCGCGTGGCTAAATTTATATTAGATAAATCGTTGGTGTTAAGAATCGTACGTTGCGCCTCCACCCATGTCTCCACTTTTTGTTTTTCTTCTTCCGCAATTTTTTGTGATAAGTAATCAGAATAAAAAATGGTTCCCGAAACAATAAGTATAGCAATAATCGTTAGTAAGGTGCGCCAATTGAACCATTGTTGTATCATTTGTCTAAAATAGAAAAGCTTTCTGTTATTTTGAGGTTTACAAATCTATTGTAGCAAGTTTAGGATTTTAAAATTCTTTTGGTACAGGCAGTTGTTTTTTATGGCCGCATCGTTGTGTCACTCACTTGTACAGTAGGTTTTCATGGTATCTTTTCCTAGCAACTTAACCAGGCTAATCATAAAGCATCACGTCAGGATTTGATAAAGTAGAATAAATAATGGTGCAAACATTTCCTTCAGTCGCAATAGTTATCCTTAATTATAATGGTGCCCATCACCTTGAGCAATTTCTTCCTTCGGTGATGTCTACTACTTATACTAATAAAAGAATTATTGTAGCTGATAATGCTTCAACCGATAACTCTATTCAATTCCTAAAAGAAAAATTTCCTGCTGTAGAATTAATATTTAATGATAAGAACTACGGTTTTGCTGGCGGCTATAACCAATGTTTAAAAAAGGTAGAAGCGGATTACTATGTATTATTAAATAGTGATGTGGAGGTAACGCCGGGTTGGGTAGAACCCGTAATTGCTTTAATGGAAGAGCGCACAAACGTTGCTGCCTGTCAACCAAAGCTTTTGGCTTTTGCAAATAAGAACTTGTTCGAATATGCCGGTGGTTGCGGCGGTTGGATAGATACTTTAGGTTATCCCTTCAGCAGGGGCCGCGTCTTCGACATATGTGAAACAGACCGCGGGCAATATGACGAAGCAGAAGAAATCTTTTGGGCAACGGGAGCCGCTATGTTTGTAAAAGCAAAAGTATTTAGAGAACTCGGTGGTTTCGATCCATTCTTTTTTGCCCACCAGGAAGAGATCGACTTGTGTTGGCGCATGCAGTTAGAAGGTTATAAGGTTATGGCTTGTCCCCAGTCAACTGTTTATCATGTAGGTGGAGGCACCTTACCATTAGGCGAAAGAAAAGTTTTTTTAAACTTCAGGAATAACCTGGTGATGCTTTATAAAAACCTTGCTGTGTCGCAACGGTTGTTAAGAATACCATTTCGCATGTTGCTCGATTGGGTATCTGCTTTTAAAGCCCTGGTTAATAACGATACGCCCTTTCTTATTGGTGTATGTAAAGCACACTGGGCATTTACAAAATGGATTTTCAGTAAAAAAAGTGCAAACCTGTTTCCCAACAAAGTGGATGGAAGCCTTACAGGTGTTTACAACGGAAGTGTTGTTTGGAAGTATTTTATACGAGGGAAAAAAACTTTTGCCGAAATAGTTGATAAGAGTAGTAAAGTTTAACATTCACCCCTTATTTTTGCAACCGCAACAGCAAAGAAATGGAAAACGAATTACAAAAACATAAAGAGAAGGATTTCAAGTATAACTGGGAAAGGTCTT
>JAQBNN010000286.1 GCA_028288505.1 Segetibacter sp.
GCTAGCTTGTTTGCTTTTTTACATACTTAGTAAGTATCACTATCACCTGGCCTTCTATCCTACCTTCTATCTGTTCTGTGTTTTCTGGTACCAGCCTGATGTTTTTTATTAGCGTGCCCACCTTTCCATTTACGTTTGATCCTTTCACGTTTAAAGATTGGGTTAACAATACGGTGTCTCCAGTGCTGAGCACATTTCCATATGCATCTTTGTGCAATTCAGTTGATCCATCGCTTTCATGATCGCCGGTGGCTTTTGCCCATTCTAATTTCTCATCGTCGAGGTACAGCATATCGAGAGCATCGGCGGCCCAGCTTTCATTTTTCAGCCTGTTGAGCATGCGCCATGCAACCACCTGCACACCTGGTACTTCGCTCCACATACTTTCCGTTAATACTTTCCAGTGGTTACTATCCAGGTCTTCCTTCTTTTCGATTTGTGCGCGGCATTTGGCACAAATCATTATACAATTGCTTTCATCATTTTTCGCGTGGGGTGCAACTTCATATACTGTTACAGCATTAGCTGAAGAGCAGAGTTCGCATTTGTTTTCACTTCTATTAAGCAGGACCTCTTCCAGTTTCATATGTCTTGAATTAGTGGCGAAGGTAAAGGATACAGGTACAGTCGAGTAATAAAAAAAACCTGCAATAGCTGCAGGATTTTTCTAACGTTTTACTTTTGAGGATGGTTTGGCGGCAAAGGCGGTAAAGGTGGTGGTGGAGGTGCTGCAGGCAGTTCGCCATACTTTGCTTCCGCTTCTTTCATACTCACTTTATCACTAAGGGTGTACCGTTCTTCCTTACCTGATTTAAACCTGATAATAACAGACTCATAGTTCCAGCTTAAAGAACGAACGGTGGGTTTCTCTTTTAAGAACATAGAGTACTCGGCGGGAATCTTTCCAATCGGTGATGCCATTGAAACCCGGGGTGCTTCAGGTGGTGGCGGCGGTACATCGGTCAACTTTTCAACAGGAGGTTTTGGAGGCTTAGGTAGTTTTGCTTCGTCCTGTGCAGATGCTGCAACAGCAAGGGAAAGTGCAAGGCCGTTGATCAATATTTTTTTCATACAAACAAGTTTTAAAAAACTATGACGCTAAAACCAAATCTTTCCACATAAGTGACGTTATTCTTTCGAAGACGTAGTGACACACGGTGATGAAATGGAACCGTGTTGCCTGCTCCTACTTGCACCAAAGTACAAGTGAGTGACACTACGATGTTGAGACCAGAACTAACCACACTAAAAAATTACTATAATTATTTTGCGGTGGGATACCAATTTCTTAACCTAACCTCTAAGCTCTTATTCCCTGCATTAACCAAGGATTTAAAGGCATTTGTATCTTGTCCGCGGTAATGATAAGGGAAGATAACTTTGGGCTTAAAAGCTAACACGCCTTGTGCTGCCTGTTTTACATCCATGGTGTAGGGCAAGTTCATACATACAAAAGCAAAGTCAATGTTTTTAAGGTCCCGCATTTCAGGAATATCTTCTGTATCACCACTAATGTAAACATTCTTTTTGCCAATGGTAAGTACATAGCCGTTGCCTCTTCCTTTGGTGTGCATAGCATCGGCAGCTTCAGGCAAGTTATACATAGCAATAGCCTTTATTTTAATGCCGAGTTGCTTTGTCTTAGCCCCGTTTTTAAGGATGACAATTTTTTGCTTGTCCATGGTAGCGGGAAGTTTATCGGCAACTGCCTGTGGAACTACAAAAGTTGCATCGGCAGTATTAATAGCCTCAATGGTTTTAGGGTCTAAGTGATCGCCGTGTATATCGGTAATTATAATCATGCTGGGAGCAGCAAGTCCTTTGTATGAATCAGCGCCCCCGGTAGGATCAACGTAGATCATTCTATCCTTGTAGCTTAGTACAAAACTAGCATGCATTATGGGCTGTATGGTGAGCACTCCGCCTTTTACTTTTTCAACGTCGGGATCTATTCGTTGTGCTTTTGCTGACATTATAATTATGCAAGAAAGAAAGGCAAGTGCAAGTTTAAATTTCATTTGATTAAATTTTTGAGTTACTGGTTGTTTCGTTAAAGGTGCTTATAATAATACCGTACCGTCTGCTTATTGTTCATTCCTTCCCGTTGGGTATTATTCAATTTGGGGGCAAACTTCCGGTTGTACTAATACAATTTAATAAGCAATTTGTTTTCGGGCAGAGGTTCGCGCATCAACATCGTTGTGTCACTCACTTGTACTGCTAAAACTATAATCATCATTTCCTGCCACGTAGATGGATCAAATGATAAGGCAGTTCCTAATAGTCGTATTAACTAAAGTGGTGCGAGTGAATATGAAACTCAGGCATAAAAAAACAGGTAGCAGTCCCCTGTCATACCTGAACAAATGCAAGCGTATAATAGTAGTAGTTTTAATAAGATTGCGTGCAAAAAGGTTAAACTGTTTTTGCATTGCTCGCAATATGTAAAGCAAAGGCCGACAATGCAAGGTCCTTCAATAAACTTATAAGTGCCATTTGCTGCATCTCCTTATCGCCGGCATGCAGGTAGTTAGGAAGGTGAATAGCTAACACAAAAATTAAAAGCATTAATGCCAAAAGATAGCCGGCTACCTGCACCATTTTGTGAGACAAAAAAGAGAGGGCGGCCAGTATAAAAGCAGCACCGGTTATGTAAACCCAAATCTTACCCCCGGGCATAAAATCGGGTAAATAAACTACAAGATTTTGTGGCGCTGTAAAATGGTATATACCAAAAGCTATCATTACTACTGATAAAATAATGATAGAAATCCGGGAAGTGAGTTGCGTGTTCATATGGCTGGTTTTAATACTATTAAGTTACCCCTTTTTTGTCACCTATTAAAAGTTAATTCAATGCCGTCAATCTTTGGTAAATTTTAAGTGGTACAATAGATTGATGAGTTACAAAGCCACCTGACAGCAAGTGAATTTTATATACTATAAAAAGGGGCATAATTTTTTTGCTTTTATCGTATGTCTAATATTACTCTATCCCGGGGCGTTCTACTGCTCTTCTTTTTCTTTCTCATTTTTGCAGGGCTTTATTTTGCCAAGCCCTTTCTGGTACCGTTTGCCATAGCTGGTTTACTTGCAATGCTGTTTGTACCATTATGCAGGAAGCTAGAGCAGAAAGGCGCAAGTAGAGGCTGGTCATCTTTAATATGCTTACTCCTTTTTATAGTAGTCATCGGGGGCATTATCAGTTTAATTACCTGGCAAATAAGCGGGATGACGGAAGATTTTTCAAAAATGAAACAAAACTTTTCCCAATATAAAACGAACGCAGAAAAATACATAGAAAAGCAGTTTAGCATACCACCTAAAAAGCAGGAAGAATTGCTTAAACAGCAACAGCAATCTTCCGGTGGGCAAGCTTCAGGTATGGCAAGTGCAGTAGGTAGTTCTATCTCCGGTTTCCTGGTGGACATGATTATCGTTCTGGTGTACATTTTCCTGTTACTCTTTTTCCGTGGTCATCTCAAAAGATTTATTCTTAAGATAGTACCGGCCGACGGCCAGGAAAAAGCAGGGAAGATTATAAACGATGCTAGTAAAGTGGCCAGCAAATACTTGTCGGGCATGGCCTTAATGATCTTCTTATTATGGATCATGTATGGAATAGGCTTTTCAATAGCCGGTGTAAAAAATGGGATCTTCTTTGGCATCCTTTGTGGCCTCCTCGAAATCATACCTTTCATTGGTAACATCACTGGTACCGGTCTAACAATTTTAATGGCACTTGCCCAGGGCGGGGGGAGCGGTATTATTATTGGTGTGCTTGTAACTTATGCTGTTGTCCAGTTTTTGCAGACCTATATTCTCGAGCCACTGGTCGTAGGCTCCGCGGTACAGATCAATCCGTTATCTACTATTGTAGGTTTGGTAGTTGGGGAACTTGTTTGGGGGATCCCCGGTATGGTGCTAGCCATTCCAGCCTTAGGAATTTTAAAAATAGTATTTGACAATATAGACAGCTTGAAGCCTTACGGTTACCTTATAGGTGAGGAGAAAAAGAAGGACGACAATAATATGGGTGAAAAGATCAAAAGGTTATTCGGTCGTAAAAAGTAAGGATGCTTTTATTTTTAGTTCGCCAGCTTTAGAATAAGGCTCATCATCGTTGTGTCACTCACTTGTACTTGTATATTGTTATTCAACCTGCAAAACAACTTTCCTAACTCTCCTCGTCACTTAATGTCCTCTCGACTCTCCGGTTGGGTAACGACGGTGTGAAGTTCCCGCTCTGCCACCGGGTGAATTAACTGTCCTTTCATTTATGCTAACTTTAGGCCCATTAGTCTCGTCGCCTCCTAAACCTTGGTAAACTTCTTCGTTTCCTTCAACAATATTGTCCGTTACCTCTGGTGCTGCTTCTTTATTAAAACTTGCGGTAGCAAGTGCAGTTAGCAAATCATCCGCATCATATTCTTCATCTAATGATTCAGTTAGTAAAGTTTCGGCAGCTTTAAAGTGCAGTTGATGGGCGAAAGCAAGGGCCGTTCCATAGGCGCAAATTTCATAATGTTCAACTTTTTGTACGCAGGCTATTATTGCCGCATCCATTACTTCTTTAGACAAGCTGCTGTTCAATAAATGTTCTGCTTCCTCTATTAAACCTGATATTCCCTTTCCTGCCTGTTCATTTATTTTATTTCTGGAAAGATTGACGGATTTTTTTCCCTCTACACCTTTTCTTTTATCATTTGATAATTCAACTATTTTTTCCAGGCGGGTCTGCTGCTCGGCACTTAAGTCGAGGTGGTGTTGTAAAGCATTTTTAAGAGATCGATGTTGTGCTTTTTCTATAATTGCAGGCATTGCCTGTAATATTTGTTCTTCAGCAATGTAAAGGTCATTTATATAGTGAAGGAGCAAGTCTTCAAGATCGTTTATGTTTTGCATAAGAGGCTTTAGTGCAAAAACCAAAAAAATAATGCCTGCTTAGAAGCCCATTAAAAAATTTGAAGTTAAAAGCTGATGAGTAACGACGTGGCGCTAAAACAAAGGTGATGCTTTTACAAAAGTACAGTGAGTGACACAACGATGTTGAATACGGTTTCAATTGCTGGAAACCAAATACTTTAAAAGATTTGATCGCTTTATCACTGCTTTTTACCACTCTGCCCTGGCAGTTGGGCTTACTGTTAATGGCGAAAAGTCTTTTTGCAGAAACTTATAATACGCGGCGATAGCGATCATCCCAGCATTATCAGTACAGTACTCAAATTTAGGTATGTAGGTTTGCCAGCCCATCTTCTCTCCCATTTCGGTAAGAGCATTGCGAAGGCCACTATTCGCACTTACGCCGCCTGCAATGCAAACTTGTTTTATACCTGTTTCTGAAGCGGCCTTTTTTACCTTGTTCAGCAGGATAGTTACAATGCGATTTTGAATGGAGGCGCAAATATCAACAAGGTTCTTTTGCACAAACGCCGGGTCTTCTTTCGTACCTTTTTGTATGAAATAAAGAATAGAAGTTTTTAACCCGCTAAAACTAAAATTAAGGCCAGGAATATTAGGCTCGGGAAATGGAAATCTTTTAGCATTACCGTCTTTTGCATAATTGTCAATTAAGGGTCCGCCCGGATAAGGCAGACCAAGCAGTTTGGCGCTCTTATCAAATGCTTCTCCAGCTGCATCATCCATTGTTTCGCCAATCACTTTTAAATCGTAAGGGCTATTGCAAACAACAATCTGTGTATGTCCCCCACTAACTGTTAAACATAAAAACGGGAAAGTTGGTTTGGGATCGTCAATAAGATTGGCGAGCACGTGCGCCTGCATGTGGTGAACGCCTATTAGGGGTTTATTAAGGGACAATGCAATGGATTTTGCAAATTGCGCACCTACTAATAAGCTGCCGATTAAGCCAGGCGATTGTGTAAACGCAACAGCGTCGATTCCTTCCAATGTTACGCCAGCTTTAGCTAACGCCTGGCCAACAACGGGAACAATGTTTTGCATATGAGCGCGGCTTGCCAACTCAGGCACCACTCCACCGTATTGCTCGTGTATGCTTTGTGTAGCAACAAGATTTGAAAGCATTTTACCATCACGGCAAATGGCTGCACTGGTGTCGTCGCACGAAGATTCTATTGCTAATATTGTAATCATGAGGGGAAATGAAAAATGTAAAATTAAAAAACGATTGTGATAGTAAAGGCTATTTTGATTACGGCTATTTCCTCCTTTTGCATTTTACATTTTCAATTTTGCATTAAACTTACTTCATCCTAATTGCAACCACAGGATTCATTTTAGCTGCAATTGATGCAGGAATTATACCTGCGAGCACTCCAACAATTAAGCATATAGAGATAGCCAAAGTAAGCGTACCTACCGAAATATTTATGGGGAAAGGCAGAACTGCGCTTAACAACTTGGTGAGTAAAAAAACCAATACGAGCCCAATCAAGCCTCCTAACAAACAAAGGAATGCGCTCTCTAATAAAAACTCGGTTAGTATTGTTGCGCTTTTTGCACCGATCGCTTTTTTCAGTCCTATCTGGCTGGTACGTTCTCGTACGGTCACAAACATAATGTTGGCTACGCCAAAGGCCCCAACAATTAAAGACAAGCCGGCAATCGCCCAACCACCTAAGTTAATAGACCCGAAAACGGCATTAACTTGTTCACCGATTATATTTATATCGTTTAACGAAAAATCGTCTTCTTCCCTTGGCTTCAGCCTATGAATACTGCGCATAATTCCTCTCAACTCATCTGAAAGGGCGGTTGAGGTAAAGCCCTCTTTTCCCTTAACCATTATTAATGGATTGCTGTATTCAACAGTGAACATCGAAGCCATTCGCTTGTAAGGAAATACCACCGCTTCATCAAACTGCCAACCGCCCATACTGGTACCTTGTTTTTTAACTACACCAACAACTGTAAAAGACTTTGCTTTAAATTTTACATTTTTGCCCAATGCTCTTTCTGGTGTGCCGAATAAGGTTTCTGCATTTGTATGGCCCAGGATAATTACAGGCGCCCCATGTTGAAATTCGGACTCTGTTATATAACGTCCGTACCCCACATCAAGGGTTACTACTTTATTAAAATCTTCTGTTACACCATAACAATTTACACCTGTTAAAACCGCGTCTTCCAGCTCAAGGTCAGCCCTGTTTCTTATGCTGAAAGTAACTGCTGAAGCAAGATCGCTTCGCGTTTTAATCGCGTACATTTCGTGGTACTTTGGGTAAGGTCTTTTCATAAACACCCACCAAGGTTGTTCAGAGCCGCCGCCCATCTCCCACTTATCTACATATATAGTATTACTGCCTAAACTTTTCAAATCGTTTTGCACTTTGCTTTGCAGGCTTTCAACCGTAGCAAGCACACCAATTATACAGAAGATACCAATGGTTATTCCAAACAATGAAAGGAATGTCCGCAGTTTATTATTCTTCAGTTCCTGCAGCGCCATTTTAAAACTATTCCATAATATCAGTAACACACGTAGCATATTTCAAATGTAAGAAGTAACAGTATTAATTTATAATCTTTTAACCCGGTTAATAACTGTGCGCAATAACCATTCTCCTTCTTGCAACAGTAAAAACGTTTAAGGTTATTTTTTTGCTCCGGCAGAAGTTCAACCATCATCATTGTTGTGTCACTCACTTATACTTGCACATCTTTGCGGGGCTAACGTTTCTGTCTTGCTGAAAATGAATCATTTTTTGGGTTCTGTGCTTATTAAAATATTTTAACAGAAAAATGATTTGCTACCATTCGTGTGCTATTTTTGCAACGTTTCTTAAAAATATAGTTGCTCTATGACGTTCAAGCAAATGTTCACTTCCACGATTGGTCAGAAATTCGTCATGGCTTTGACGGGACTTTTCCTCATCTCTTTTCTTCTTGTACACGTTGGATTAAATGCCTGCATTTGGGCTAACGATGGTGGACAAATGTTTAATGCCGGGGCAAACTTTATGGGCTCTATGCTTGTTATAAGAATTATGGAAGTAGGTCTTATGATTGGCTTTATAATTCACATCATCCAGGGTTTTACTTTGGCTTATTATAACAATACCAGGCGGAAGGTTGGTTATGCTGTAGATTACGGTAACAAAGGGAGCAAGTGGTACAGTCGTAGCATGGGCCTACTTGGAACGTTACTGTTGTTGTTTTTAATTATGCACTTGTACCACTTTTGGCTTCCTTCACGTTTTGGCGGTATGGCCGGAATAAAAGCATTGGAAGAAACACACTACGAAGGTGCATTAGCTGCTCAATATCACAATTTATACGCTCAAATGATAGAGGTATTTCAGGAGCCTATAGTTGTTATACTCTATGTTATAGGTTGTATCTCTCTTGCGTACCACTTAATGCATGGTTTTGAAAGTGCCTTCAGAACAATTGGTCTTTCAAATACACGTTACCTAAAACTGTTACGTTTTACAGGTCGCGCTTATGCAATTGGCGTTAGTGCAGCCTTTGCCATGATGCCTGTAAGTATGTACTTTGGCTGGGTTAAGTAAGTTGTAAGTGTCGCCAATTGAACAAACAGTACAAGTGAGTGACACAACAATGATGAGTTAAGATAAAATGATGGCTGACAAATTGAACACACTTTAGCACATCTTCAAAATTTTCAAATTCTCAAACTGGTTTTATGTTAGATGCAAAAATTCCTGCCGGATCTCTAGAAGAAAAATGGAATAAATATAAAGGCTCTTGTAAATTGGTTAATCCTGCGAATAAACGCAAGCTCGAAATAATTGTAATAGGAACAGGATTGGCAGGCGCATCTGCTGCTGCAACCTTAGGAGAATTAGGATACAGCGTAAAAGCATTTACTTTTCATGACAGCCCTCGCCGTGCGCACAGTATTGCTGCACAGGGAGGTATAAATGCAGCGAAGAATTACCAGAACGATGGCGACAGCGTTTACCGTTTATTTTACGATACCATTAAAGGTGGAGACTACCGTGCAAGGGAAGCAAACGTGCATCGCCTTGCAGAAGTTAGCAGCAATATAATTGACCAATGTGTAGCACAAGGTGTACCCTTTGCCCGTGAATATGGTGGATTATTAAGTAACAGGAGCTTTGGAGGAACACAGGTACAGCGTACGTTTTATGCTGCTGGTCAAACGGGACAGCAGTTATTGGTAGGTGCTTACCAGGCTTTGGAAAGACAGGTTGCTCTTGGAAATGTAAAGATGTACAACAGGCACGAAATGCTTGATGTAGTTGTTATAGATGGAAAGGCTCGTGGTATTATTGCCCGTAACCTTGTTAGTGGCGAATTGGAAAGACATAGTGGACATGCAGTATTGATATGTTCTGGCGGATACGGCAACGTATTCTACCTTTCTACAAATGCAATGGGAAGTAATGCTACCGCAGCATGGAAGGCACATAGAAAGGGTGCTTTTTTTGGCAACCCTTGTATGACGCAAATTCACCCAACCTGTATTCCTGTTAGTGGCGATCACCAAAGCAAGCTTACGCTAATGAGTGAAAGCTTACGCAATGACGGAAGGATTTGGGTTCCGAAGAAACAAAACGATACCCGTAAGGCAAGTGAAATTCCTGAGGACGAAAGAGATTATTACTTAGAAAGAAGGTATCCTGCTTTCGGTAACCTTGTACCTCGCGACGTAGCTTCAAGAGCAGCTAAAGAAAGATGTGATGCCGGTTATGGTGTAGGATCATCAAGACAAGCGGTTTACCTTGATTACGCTGCAGCTATTGAGCGCTACGGCAAAATTGAAGCAAGTAAAAAAGGTGAAACAAGCTTAGATGCTGCAACAATAATAGCGTTAGGTAAGCAAGTGGTTAAGGAGAAATACGGTAACCTTTTCGACATGTACGAAAAGATAACCGGTGAGAATCCTTACGAGTTACCTATGCGCATTTACCCTGCTGTTCACTATACTATGGGTGGCTTGTGGGTTGACTACGATTTAATGACAACTGTTCCTGGTTTATACGCTCTTGGTGAAGCTAACTTTAGCGACCACGGTGCTAACAGGCTTGGTGCGTCTGCCCTTATGCAAGGTTTAGCGGATGGCTACTTTGTAATTCCTTACACCATTGGCGCCTACCTTGCTGACGAGATCAGGAGCGGTGCTGTATCCATTGATCATCCTGAATTTGTTGCTGCAGAAAAAGAAGTAGCCGAACGCATCAACCGGTTAATAAGCATTAAAGGAAACCAAACCGTTGAAAGTTTTCATAAGCGTTTAGGTAAGATCATGTGGGATAAATGCGGGATGGCCCGCAATGCCCAGGGCTTGCAGGAAGCGATTACAGAAATTCGTGCGCTAAGAGAAGAATTCTGGAGAGACGTAAAAATTCCGGGTGAAATAAAAGAGTTTAATGTAGAGCTTGATAAAGCTAACCGTGTAGCAGACTTTATGGAACTGGGCGAACTAATGTGTAGAGATGCTCTTGATCGTAATGAAAGTTGCGGAGGCCACTTTAGAGAAGAATACCAGACCGAAGAAGGCGAAGCTTTACGTGACGACGCGAACTATATGTATGTATCAGCATGGCAGTCAACAGGTGAAGGAAGCTGGACGCTAAATAAAGAGAGTTTGGATTACGAAGTTGTGAAACCAAGCCAGCGTTCATACAAGTAATTTGAAAATGTGAAAATGTGGTAATTTGAAAATGAAATCATTTTACCTCTATCCAACTTTCAATTATGCGTAACGATCAGCCTAATGTAATTGTCGAGAAGTCTATTGCATTCTCTTTAACTATCATCAGTTACTGTGAAGTTCTTGAACAGGATAAAAAGTATGTCATCGCGAAACAGCTTTTACGGTCTGCAACTTCTATTGGCGCGAATATTTTTGAAGCTCAAAATGCAGAAAGCAAAGCAGACTTTATTCATAAGATGAAGATTGCGGCGAAAGAAGCAAGTGAAACACTCTATTGGCTTATCCTGTGCGAAAGAAGTAGCTCTTATAAGTTTGATCAAATCATAAAGTTCAATTAGAAGAAATTATCAGAATATTATCCAAGATAATTTCGACATCAAAAGGAGTAACATAGCAATTGCTTCTTCCATTTTCAAATTCTCAAATCTTCAAATTTTCAATTGAGGATTTGAACAAATTATAGATAATACGTTTCTATGGAGCACTATCACATGAACCTGTCGCTAAAAATTTGGCGCCAGAAGAACAAAACAGCAAAGGGTGGATTTGAAACATACACCGTTAAAAATATCTCAAGCGAAATGTCTTTTCTTGAGTGTATCGACGTTTTAAACGAACAGTTGATCACCGAGGGTAAAGAGCCAATTGCTTTTGATCATGATTGCCGTGAAGGAATTTGTGGCTCATGTTCCATGTACATCAATGGTAAGCCACACGGTCCCTGGAAAGGAACTACGGTTTGCCAATTGCACATGAGGGCTTTTAAAGATGGAGATACTGTGGTGGTTGAACCTTGGCGAGCTAACTCGTTCCCTGTTATCAAAGATTTAATGACAGACCGCTCTGCGTTTGATCGTATCATCCAGGCGGGTGGTTACATTAGTGTAAACACGGGTAACGCTGTTGATGGCAACTCGATACCCGTTGATAAAGACAATGCTGATAAAGCGTTTTCTGCTGCAGCCTGTATTCAGTGCGGTGCTTGTGTAGCCGCTTGTAAAAATTCATCTGCAATGTTATTTGTTGGTGCTAAGGTTTCACACCTTGCCTTGCTTCCACAAGGAAATCCTGAAAGAAATACAAGAGCACTTAATATGGTTGCGCAAATGGATAAAGAAGGTTTTGGTGCTTGTACCAACATCGGGGCCTGCGAAGCAGCTTGTCCAAAAGAAATATCTATTACAAACATTGCACGCTTAAACAAGGAGTATCTTGGTGCTGGCCTTGCATACGATCCTAATAATTAATTAAGTTTAATACTTTTGATAAGCCATTCTGATCTTCAGGATGGCTTTTTTATTAATTCCATTCTTATGTCATACACTGTTCCTGCCCAAACTCGTATTGGCCACATCCATCTAAAAGTTTCCGATCTTGATAAAGCCCTCGCTTTTTACCGGGATATTCTTGGCTTCGAAGAAATGCAACGATATGGCGGCCAGGCTGTCTTCCTTTCCGCTGGCGGCTATCATCATCACATTGGCCTGAATACATGGCATAGTAAAAATGCCGGCCCTGCTCCTATTAAAAGTGCTGGCTTGTACCACACTGCCATTTTGTATCCTACTCGAAGAGACCTTGCGGTTGCTTTACAACGTTTGATAGACGCTCAATATCCCTTGTCCGGTGCTGCCGATCATGGCGTTTCAGAAGCTATTTATTTAAACGATCCAGATGGTAATGGAGTTGAGTTGTATTGGGATAAACCAAAAGAACAATGGCCTTTCGATGGTGAAGGAAACCTGCAAATGGTAACAGAGCAATTAGATGTTGACAGTCTCTTACAGCAACAGGTTGATTAGTTTTTGGTACCCACATTTGTCCTCCATTGTTACATCGTTGCGTCGCATTCCGTTCATCACTTGCACTACTATTTAGCTTTAGTATTTACCACAAAATGGCAAACGATTATTTCCAGTTCAAACAATTCACAGTTCAACAAGGCAAGGCGGCATTAAAAGTTTGCACAGATGCCTGTTTACTCGGTGCTTATGCTGCAAACTATCTTCAACATAGCAAACAAGCAACACGAAACATCCTCGACATCGGAACAGGAACAGGCTTACTATCACTAATGCTTGCACAAAAAACAACAGCAACTATTCATGCAGTCGAAGTAGACAAAAGCAGTTACGAACAGGCCAAAGAAAACTTCGAAGCAAGCTCGTGGCGAGAAAAGTTAGAAGCATTTCATGGAGACATCAAAGACTTAAAACTTGTAGGTAGATACGACGCCGTTATTTGCAATCCACCTTTCTTCGAGCAATCATTAAAAAGTGTGCACGCATCAAAAAACTTGTCTAAACATGTTGATCAGCTACCTTTATCAAATCTTGCAGAAATAGCAGTATCACTATTAAATACAGAAGCAGTATTTTTCATCTTGCTACCATCTACCGGCTTTGATAAGTTTATCCCCGTTGCAAAAAACAGCAAGCTTCACTTAAAATACCGGGTTGATATCCGACAAACGAAAACACATAATTTCTTTAGATCGATAGGCGTCTTTTCAACAAACGAAGATGCTCCCCTTACAGAAGAAATGTCAATCAAGAATGAAGCAAACGCTTACACACATGAATTCGTTGCTCTTTTAAAAGACTACTATTTGCACTTGTAAGTTTAAAAGCATGTCTTCTTTTCAAAATCCAGACACGACTCCTGGCCTACTTTTCTACGCAAGTACTTTTCAGGTCTTCGCTTACAAAACATCGCGTCCTTGCAGCTACTTTACATCTGCCTATGGCCCTTTAATTGTACATGTTATTAAAATAGCATGTGATGACCAGAATAGGCAATGTGTGGAAGAAGATGTTTGTTAGCATTAGTATCATTAGTTGTTGTTTTGCCTGGCAGTCAGGGGCCAAGCAAAATGACCAGGAAGGCGTTGCAAACGAAAATGAAAACAACATTTATACTTATGCAAACAGCAGGGATTCCGTCACTTTAAACATTCCTAATTACCCTTTGCGAAATGAAAAGGACCTTGATATTTTGATGGCAGAAATTGGAGATGCAAGGGTGGTTTTATTAGGAGAAGCTACACACGGTACTGCTGAGTTTTACACCTGGCGTGCTGCCCTAACCAAACGATTAATCCAGGAAAAAGGATTTGACTTCATTGCATCAGAAAGTGAATGGGCGGATTCTTATCGGGTGAATAATTTTATCAAAGGGTCTAAAAAAGATAGTGCATCAGCTGCTCAATTACTAAGGCATTACGACAGGTGGCCGACTTGGATGTGGGGAAACTACGAAGTTGCTTCGTTGGTTACATGGCTAAACCAGTACAACCAAACCAAGTCAGCGAATGAAAAAATTGGCTTCTTCGGATTAGACGTGTATTGCCTTTGGGAGTCGATGACAGAAGTAATGCCTTACCTCCCCAGGAATGAAGCAGGTGTTGTAAAGGCGGCACAAAAAGTACAGGCTTGTTTTAAACCTTACAATGCCGACGCAGAGAAATATGCTTTAGCTGTAGCGAACCAAAACGAAGGTTGCCAGGTGGAAACCAACCGCTTCTGGCGGTCGGTTCAAAAGTTTACTGAAGATAAAAGAGTAAAGACTGAAGACCATTTTGTAATGGAACAAAACGCGTTAGTGGCATTAAATGGCGAACGCTATTACAGGGCAATGGTCAACCAGAATGAGAATTCTTGGAATATTCGCGACAACCACATGGCTGAAACTTTAAAGCGCCTTCTCTCCTTTCATGGCCCTGATTCTAAGGTGGTGGTTTGGGAACACAATACCCATGTAGGTGATGCCCGTTATACTGATATGGCTAGAAGTGGTGAGGTAAATGTTGGGCAGTTGGTGCGTAAAGAATACGGCGAGGAAAACGTTTTTATTGTTGGCTTCGGCACTTACCAGGGAAGCGTAATTGCCGCAGAAGCATGGGGAGAACCGTATAAGAAAATGGAAGTGCCAAAAGCGGAGCAAGGTAGCTGGGAGGAAATTTTACACAGGATGAGCCCGGCCAATAAAATCATTCTTTCAAAAGACCTCAGGGAAAACAGGTTTTTTAAAAAGCCTGTTGGTCATCGTGCAATTGGTGTTGTGTATCATCCTGAAGCTTTGCAGTTTGGGCAATTTGTTCCATCAGTTATGCCCAGGCGGTACGATGCTTTTATGTTTATCGATCAAACAAATGCCTTGCACCCTATTGACATTAAATTACGAAATGAGCCTCCCGATCTTTATCCCTCGGGAAGCTAATGAAAGCATTAAGTGGCGTAAATAATGAAGCCGTTGCTGCAAATAAGCACGCTATAAATAAAACCTGTGTTAGCTGAAGAGTATAATTGCAATACAAGTGAGTGACACAACGATGCTTAATAGTACCACTAAAGCCAAGTACCAAAAACCTATTCTTATCACCACGACTATCGATAAAACATAACGCTTCAGCTACACGCCGTAATGCAACAACACGATCTCGGACCGGGCACCAAAGCGAAAGGGAATACCTGAAGTGCCAAAGCCTTTTGATACATACAGGTAGGGCTTGCGATCGTTGTACCAGCCATCAATATAATTACCGGCTCCCTTGGGAAGCACTGGCACATAGGATCCAAACCTTACCTGGCCTCCGTGGTTGTGGCCGGCAAAAATGTACTGGATATTTAGTTTGTTGACAGGTGGTCGCCGCGCATTAATCAGTTGCAATTGCCGCAGCACCAACTCTTGTTGCAACGGACTATGAACAAGCATAAGGTGATGCTCTTCGTTTCCTACGTTCTTTATTGCATCGGCGAAACAGCTCTCGCCCTTTATAAAATCATCTAAACCGGTAATGGTTATTGTAGCACCGTTTATGTTCAACTGCCGCGTTTCATTATCCAATAAATGCCCGTTGTGTTGCTCGTATACCTGTTGCAAAGTTTCGCTGCTTACGCCGCTTGCATGATCGTGATTGCCAAAAATGGCAAGCTTAGGAATGGAATGTTTTAACAGCGCCAGGAATTGTTTTGCTGGCGTAGCTTCACCCGTTTGATCAATAGTATCGCCGGCTACAAGTATAAGGTGCGGATCGATTTCGTTTATTTTTGCCGCCATTCGCTTTTGGTATGCGTGCAACCGCTTTCTAAAATGGAGGTCGGTTAGCAACAATATTTTAATCTTCTTCGCGCTCTTATTGTTACCAATATTAAAATGCTTCACCTCGAAAAAGTATTTCTCAAGAAACAACGCATCTAATAATACGACTGCCGCCCCGGCTAATCCCAGTCCTACCCCCCATTGTATGTACTTTCGTTTCATGCTGGTAGCACTCTTAATTTTTATGCCAGTGCAAATGTTGTATTACTTTTTTTGTACTAAGCTTAGGTGCTACTATTTAGCAACCGTTGCGTCGCACTCTTGTACTGTGGGTAATTCTACTCGGCGAAGCCGAGCATTTACATAATTACTTTCAACACCTTCAACAACTATTGGACTACCTAAATAAAAACAGAATGTACAATCTTTTTTACCACTCCATAAAATCCCAAGCACTTTGGTACGAGTCCGTGTCTTGGGCATAAGTAATAAAGTCGGCATAAAAGGAGTGTATAGAAATAGTAGCGCTGTCTCCAATTACCACTAACTTTTTGCGTGCACGTGTCATCGCTACATTCATTCGTCTTATATCAGAAAGAAAACCGATGCTGTTTTCGGTATTGCTTCTCGTCATGCTAATATAAACTATGTCTCGCTCCTGCCCCTGGAAGCTATCGATGGTATTAACTGTTATAGCACCTTTTACATCAGCTAAATCGGGAGAAGAAAGTAGTTGTTCCTTCAGCACTTCCACCTGGTGCTTGTAAGGAGAAATAACTGCTATAGTTGGAAATTCTGTAACAGGGTAAGTAGTCTTCAGTTGGTTTACGTAGTTGCTTAAATGCTTCAGCAAAAAGCCTGCTTCTTCAGGATTGCTGATGCTTGTCCCTTCAAGCTTTTCATCAAAGCCGCAACCTGCAGTATCAATAAACGCAAGAGGTTTGTCTTCAGTAAAAAGTAGTCGTTCAGCAACTGAAGCATGCGCTTTTAAACGTCCTTCATAAAACTCTTTAGATGAAAAGCCCATGATGTTTTCATGCATGCGGTATTGTTCTTCCAATAAGACAACTGCTTCGGGGTGCAGCTCAAAACACTTCTCCATCAGCGTTGTAATTAATCCCTTCCTCGCCGCTTCGTCTGATTTAATTGTGGGCGGCAACTGGCAATGATCACCAGCCATTACAACTTTTTGCGCTTTTAAAATAGGTATCCAGCATGCTGGTTCAAGTGCCTGGCCTGCTTCGTCTATCACAACTGTATGGTACCTTAAGCTACGAACAGTATAATGATTCGCTCCTACTAACGTTGCTGTAATAACATTTGCTTTTGAGAGTACATCATCAATTATATATTGCTCTGTTCGCTCAACTTCTTTACTGATGTTTTTTGCCTCAGTAAAAAGGGCTTTACGTTGCTCTCTTTCCGCATAGCCGAAACTTCGCTTGTATTTGTGCGCCATATCTCGATACTCCGAAGCTTGCTTTTTCAAGCGCTTGATTTCTTTCATGCTGCTGTGAGCGGCCATCTTATTATCAAGGGTTAAACTGAGCAACTGTTCAGATACTCTTGCAGGGTTACCAACACGAACCACATTCAATCCTTCGTTTGAAAGCTTTTCACTCAATAAATCTACAGCTGCATTGCTTGGTGCTACTACCAATACCTGCTTATGATTTTGTTGTATGATTGCTTTAATAGCTTGAATCAAAGTAGTGGTCTTACCAGTGCCAGGTGGGCCATGCACAATGGCAAGTTCATTAGCCTCAAGAATTTTTGTAACAGCAGCGTGCTGTGTAATATTTAATCCATTACTAAAAACCGGGGAAGGGAGTGGTTGGAAGGTGGGCTTCTTTTCTCCTGTGAGTATGTTTATCACATCGCCTTCACCCTTTTTTTCAGCAACAAGTGTAGGCGCTTGCTTCAGGGCATATTCCATTTCCTCGTAACTGTTCTGGTCGAAGACCGCATCAATACCTAGCTTTCCATTTCTTGACCAGTCCGGCAATTCATCCGTACGCAAACTGATCTTTAGTTTGTTGCCACTTATGTGTGTAATGGTTCCCTCAACCCTATCGTTTTTCTCATCGTGGTTTGAGAATAGTGCTGCAGACATTCCAAAGCGAAGCTGGTGAATTATTTCGTGGTTAGTGGTGCGTTCAACTTCCACTGTTAGGTAATCTCCACGCCCGAGCTCTGTGTCTTTTATTGCAATAGGGTACCAGGTCATTCCATTTGCCCTGCGCTCTACAACAGGCATATTTTCTGTTAGTTCTTTGTACGATCTTCTTTCCTCTTCCTTTTCGATTTGCAACAAATCCCGCAGTCGCTTAAAATACTCCATTCGGCAAAGGTAGAAGGCTGAAGAATATGAACAAGAGCTACAGATACTTGTTGTTGTAATGTCCTTAGAAT
>JAQBNN010000302.1 GCA_028288505.1 Segetibacter sp.
GACACCAGCGCTGCCAACGGCTTACCTAGTATAGCGCACTTTATTAAAAGGGCATTGCTTATAAGTGAGAACGATCCGTACAACAGGATGTACCAGTTTGTAGGGCAAGGAACTATTAATAGAATGCTTCACCAGAAAGGTTATAGCGATGTCCGCATAACAAGACAATTCATGGGCCTTACTCCTGAACAAAACAGGCACACAAATGCCATCCGTTTTGTTGATAAGAACGGTCACACTATCTACTCCCAGCCTCCTGCAGTCAACACAGATTCTTTCGATTTTAGCTCAGTTATTAAACTTGGCAAAGCTCACCTCGATCGCAATGATAGCCTTGTTAACGAACCATTCGACTTCACGCAACACAACAACCTTTCTCTTGAAAGTATCCAGCAAATGTTGCAATCGGTTCTCTTTCCTCAATCCGTGCCTGCCCAGCAACGCTTTGGCTTGTCAACTGATGATTACGCTTTCCTTTACCGCTACCTTTCACAGTATCCGTCTGAAACTCCTGACCCAAAATACGACGCAAATGCATTTTACGACAGCTATGTAAAATTCTTTTTCCGTGACAGCACGCAACAGGTGCCAGCACACATCAGGGTGTTTAATAAAGTTGGCTGGAGTTATGGCTTTATGACCGATGTATCGTACGTAGTTGACTTTAAAAATAAGGTGGAATTTATGCTCACTGCTACCCTTTATGTAAACAGCGACAACATTTTGAACGATGGCAAATACGATTACAGCGCCATCGGCTATCCCTTTTTTTACCAACTGGGGCAAACGATTTATGGTCACGAATTAAAACGTAAACGAACCCACCTTCCTGATCTTTCTGCTTTTAAAATCAACTACGAAAAACGCGATCCAACTGATACCAGGCCTGCTCTTACCGACGTAGACAATTAGGGAGATTTTATGTACTAAGCTACATTGCTACTATTAAGCTTTTCTTGCGTCGCACACTTGTACATCTTAGCTTAACTCGGCAAAGCTCAGTCACGTTCTTGTGTTCTTTAGCAACGCATCTTAGAAGGTATAGTAATTGTAGAACTACCGGTAGTTTCAATATTTGCAACGGAAGTAAATGAACAAATTAGCTGCACTTGTTTTTGTATACTTTTCAATTACCAGCGTTAGTGCACAATTCAACGATAGTACTTTTCATATGGTAAGGTTAGCATCTACAGGTGTAATTAACCGTACCAATGATGCTTCTTCCTACGCACTTACGAACGGTTTTAGGTTTAGCACCAGCAAGAAATCAATAGTATTTAATAGCAGCACAAACTGGCTTTATGGTCGCCAGCAAGACAGGCTAACCAATAACGATTTCGCTACTTCGCTTGATTTTAACTGGTACCATACTTTCGAGCACTTCTATTACTGGGGTCTGTCTAATTACGAAAGTAGCTTCTCGCTTAAAGTAAATAACCGCAGCCAATTGGGATTAGGGGCGGCTTATAATATCGTAGACAAAAAGAATACTTTGGTGAACATTAGCAACGGCATTTTATACGAATACAGCGATCTTAAAATCAACGATAGCACAAGAAATATTTACAGCACGTTCCGTAATTCATTCCGGTTTCGTTTTCGACTTGCTTATAATGATCGTATTGTTTTTGATGGCGTCTCGTTTATCCAAAATTCGCTCGAATACAAGTACGACTATATTTTAAATTCTACTACCAACCTTTCTTTTAAGCTCGTGAAATGGATGAGCCTAACATCGTCGCTAACTTACAACAGGCTTAATCGTACAAACAGGGAAAACCTGTTACTTACCTTTGGTATAACTGCTGAAAAATATTTTTGATTCGTTATAGTGCAGCCGATGTTCGACACGACAAACATGCTTAACGGGAAATAAAAAAGCTACCGTTTCTGGTAGCCTTTTATCATTTGAATGTCTTTTTATTTCCAAAACTAGTTCAACAACCCCATCATCGATTTGTACAATTGATCTTTGGTAAAAGGCTTTTGCAGGAATACATCTGCTCCGTTATCAAGCGCCACATCTTCAGCAGAAGCATCGTAGCCGGAAATCATGATGATCTTTATTGAAGGGTAATTCTTTTTTATAAAGCTGATGAAATCAACACCGAAACCATCAGGAAGTTTATTATCGAGAATTACAACTTCAGGGTTTTCTGTAGAAAGGTAGTCCTGCGCAGCAGCTATGTTTTTTACATGATCCAATTCAACTTCACCACGATTAAGCATAATGTTCAACAACAAACACATGTCGCTTTCGTCTTCAATTATAAGTACCTTTTTTGTTTTTGTACTTTCCACTGTAGTATTTTCCATATTCAATTTTTACAAACTTATTAAATTCAAAATTAGTGGAAACCACTGTTCGCAAAAAATATTATAAAAAACTATTCCCTAATGTGGAAAGGTATTCGGGATGTTAATAACGAGACTTAAACAAATGATCGCTTTGCCGAAACGATCCTTCCATCTTATCCTGATCTTCGCGCCTTTTTATTGGTCAATAGAATTCCCCAAAGTACAAGTGAGTGACACAACGGAAGCTTAATAGTACCTCTCTTCCTGCTACAAAAAAGTCAGACTTAAATACTTTCGCATTTTTTCACACTTAACCTAAAAGTAGTTACCTAAAAAGGCCACCTTGTAGTACTGCTAATATAATGTAATCTGCAACACAGCATCTCTTGGTAAAGTAGATCGGGTGCCTAATATTCTATGCAATTTTTAAAAAAAACTCTCATATAACCTATGCCATGCAATAAGAGGGTAAAAATAAAAAGCGAATTTTTACGTTTTAACTTCGCTCATGCACCAAAAGTAACATATGGAGGATGCCAAACCCAGAACAGACACTTCTATATCTTCCATTCATGATATAAAAGAAACATCAAAGCGACTTACACAATTCTGTTGTGTAGCAATGATAATTACATCTGTTACTGTATTTACTAATATTCTTCATGACAACCCCCTGTCTGTATTACTTGTAGTAGGGTTAATGAGTGTACTTGCTTTAATGGTCTGGATAAATATTATGGGTTACGCCCGTATTGCTAAAACAGTTCTTATTGTCATTATAAATATGTTTTTGGTAGCTATTGCATTTGCAGAAGGCTTAAACACAGCTTCTATTTTTTACTTCCTGCCACTCTTATACGCCATTCCTTTTTTTATTGATAATACTAAAGCTTACAAATTAGAAGTAGGTATTTTCTTTTCTTTTACCCTGTTGTGCTTTATTTCCTGCATAATTTTTTGCGGCAAAACTAGTACATGGCAAAATATTTCTGAAGCAGTTACTCGCCAAATGTTTATTACAAACTGTGTATGTTCTTTTTTGCTCTGTGCTTTTTTTGCTTATTTAAGTGTTTACCTTGAAAGGAAATATGCCACCGCGCTGCTTGCCCAGATAAACAAAACAGAAGATGCAATGGATGCTCGTACACGATTTTTGTCCAGTATGGGGCACGAGTTAAGAACTCCTCTTAATGGTATTATTGGAGCAACAAATTTATTAAGGAGTGGGCGTTCTTTAATAGAGCAAAAAGATTATTTAGACATCCTGAAATATTGTTCGGATCATATGCTGGGGCTGGTAAACGATATTTTAGATTTTAATAAAATTGAGGCTGGCCAGTTAGACCTTCATCCCGTTGAATGTAATATTCATACACTGCTAAAGCAATCTACCCTTCCTTTTTACAACAGTTTCGAAGAGAAAAAAATAGACCTGCAGGTAGTTGTTGATGAAAGGCTGAACCAAAGTGTACTAATAGACGATCTAAGGCTCGTGCAGGTAGTTAATAACCTTTTATCAAACGCACTAAAATTTACTGAGAATGGCTATGTAAGACTTCAAGCTTACCAGCAACAAAGAAATAGTGAACAAGTAACGATTCATTTTTCAGTAAAAGATTCGGGTATCGGAATTAAAAAAGAAGACCAGCAAAAAATATTTGTCAGCTTTTGGCAAGTCTACAACCAAACAACCCGTAAATACGAGGGCACAGGGCTGGGACTAACCATTTGCCAGCGTTTACTAAAGATGATGAACAGTTCTTTGTTGGTGGAAAGTGAGGAAGGAAAAGGAAGTGAATTTAATTTTACTATTACAGTTGCAGTAATTGAGGCAAAAAAACAAAAGGTAGTAGCACCAGTAAAAAAGAGCATCGACCTTGAAGGGATTAAAATTTTGCTTGTAGAGGACAATATCATAAACACAATGATTGCGAAGAAAATACTGGAGGATAAAAAGGCGATATTAACGACAGCGCAAAACGGCCTAGAAGCACTGCTATGCCTTGAAGCCGACAATAAGTTTGCTATAATTTTACTTGACCTCGAAATGCCGGTGATGGATGGTTATACCGCAATCGTCGAGATAAGAAAAAAGTACCCCTCAATCCCTGTCATTGCATTTACAGCCGCTTTGTTAGACCAGCAAATGTTGCATGAATTATACGAGCTTGGTTTCCTTGACTGTATAATGAAGCCGTTTCAACCGATGGATCTTTTCGCTAAAGTGAGAAAGTATTCCCATACAATACCCTTGGCGTATTCTTAAGTTATTCCCTTGGTTATTTTCCTGCCTCGCGAAAAGCTTTTGTTTGATGGCTTCGTTTGTTTTGTAGGACGTGAAGGAATGCTTTGATTTGCAATAAGCGAGTGTTAGGGCTTTAATCGTGGTAATTTGCTTTTGTAGTGGAACTCTTTGGTAAGCTGCAAAACTTTTTTAATATATTAATCACCACGATTGTGCACTTGTTCAACAATACTTTTTCCTTCAAACCAATTATTGGTAAACGTCCAGATGCATTTTTTAAAAAAGTTGGTTTGCTTTTTACTTGTAATTCTGTGTACATTTTTAATCAGCATTCTAATTCTGTTCAACATCGTTGTGTCACTCACTTGTACTGCAAAATTGTAGGCAGCTTTAGTTTCCATCTTTAAGCAACTCACTTTAATTACGAAACTGCTGTATATGAAGTAGGTTGAATAGAATTACATAAAGTACAAGAGTGCGACGCAACAAAAGCAACATTAATGTTCGATAGTTGGTAACAAAAAAAAATAATACCACAGTTAGTTACAGGTTATAATAAAAACAAGAGCCGTAAATTATACGGCTCTTGTTTTTATATCGTGTTGCTTTTAACGCTCTCGGCTACTTTAGAAATTATAAACAACACCGCCAATAACATTGAAGCCAAGCACCTGGTACTGGTTCCAACGCTCATAGCGATTATTGAGAAGGTTATTGAATTGAAGCCATAAATTAAGCTTAGGCAATACGGTAAATTCAACGCCAGCATTTAGATCGAAAGCTGGTTTAAGTTTCTGATCGCTTCCTTGCTTATTACGATACCGCGGCCCGTCCCAGAAAAACAAATCAGACTTCAGGTGAAAGTCTTTTAAGATCTGCCAACGCAAAGCTCCAGTCACTTCCAATGGCAACAATCCCCAGGCTTTCTCATTGTTCTTCATGCCTGAATATTGATTGATTGTAGCTCCTGCTAGCATCGAAAATTTTTCCTGTACGGTATAACCAACCTCACCATGCAGTCTTAAACTCTTCATCTCAGGTTCGTATATGGTAAGAAATGTTTTGCCATCAATGGCATCGTTAACAAACAAGGCAGCATTAGAAAACGACAAGATTGAAACGCGTCCGTTGTATGTAAAATGATTACCTCCCGAGCCTTTAAATCCTGCATACTGTTCCTTTATTCTTGTGTTCAACAATGCATCAGGTTGGGCTATCCATGGATTAAAAGCGGCCAATGAGCGGTAAGTATTTCTTTGATAATAACCTATCCATCCACCTTGTAAAATAAACTTCTCGTCGCGCACTTTCATGTCGACAGTAAAGTTTGGCAACAGGTTAAAAGTTTGGTTATCCCATGAAGGTGTAAAGCCAGCATTCAATTTGAAATTTGGCGTTTTTAAAAGCACTGCGGGTACCAGGTAATAAAGGTTATTCTTTATTGTTGTGCCTTTGCCGGTTTTGAATTTGTTCAGGTCAGCGGTAAAACCGATGTTAAATCCAAAGGCCTTTCCAAAAGTTTTGGTGAGTGGGGCATTTAAGACAAGATTGGTTTCACTACCACGGTGATTATCGCCAAATAAATTAAGGCTTAAAGTGGGATCGTAACTAATGCCGAATTGATTAACCGCTTTATTACGCAATCCTACCATTGCATTAAAGTTGGTAAACCTTTGCTTCAGGTCATCCTTTGTAAACTTTAGCGTGTCTGGTTGATAGCCATATAAATACTGGTTACTTGTTTCGAAACCGACCTTTGCCCGCAGCTCATTGTTACCCTTCGAATTAAAAATGCCAATCACATCAGCATTCGACCTGCTGTATTGTTGGAAGGGAAGATTGCCTTTCTGCGAAATATGCTTTGTATGTATATTAATTACTGAGCCAGTTCCATCGCCGAATGAAAAACCTGCTTGTGCATAAGGAGTGCTGTAATTTCCAAAACCAAGCTTTATGTAGTTGTCGTTTTCCCAAAGCAAACTTGTATCAATTGAAAGCGCTAACGGCTTTAATGGTACAGGCTGGTAAGAAAAAAACAGGTTTTGTGCAGGAACACTATAAACTAATGTTGGTCTTGTAGTATCGCCAACAGGCGACGCTGCACTAAAGTTGATCTTAGCTGCTGGTCTTATAGATGGCTTAAAAGCAGAGGTGACAACAACTGTCTTTTTCGTTGTATCTGTTTGTTGTGCTTTTACTGCTGTAATAGAAGTAATAAGAACAATTATAATTGATATTCTTTTCATGGATCTGCTAGAGGGTTAGTTATTCAACTTTACTGTTCTTGTTTTTCTCTTCGATAACAGCGTCTAATTTCGCTTTGGCCTCGTCTTTCAGCTCTGTTGTGGTAGCATTATCGTAAACACTCTTCAGTGTTGCTTCAGCGTTAAAATAATCTTTTTGCTTCAGGTAAATGTCACCTAGTAGAATGTATGACCTGGTAGTCCAGTACTCGTAGCTGCCAGCTTTATTAATTACTTCAAAAGCCGCTTTCTCAGCTTCAGTATTCCTGTTCTGCTGGAACAGTATATAAGCTAGCTGGTAACGTGCTTCTGCAGCAAATTCACTTTTACCTAAGGCTACAACATTCTTGTAAGTTGCAGTTGCTTCAGGTAGTAAATTATTCGCCTGGTGACTCTTTGCAATTACCATATTAGCCATCATTTTATCGTCTGTTGCAATTCCTTTTTGTGTCAGAAGCTGCTCCGCATTTGGAACTGCCTCCTTCCACTTATTCAACCTGTATTGAGAACGTAGTAAACCTCGCATAGCTTCTAACCTTACATCTGGTTGTGTAGCTATACTATTTAGTTGCGTAAAATATTGTTCGGCCTGCACAAAGTCTTTTAACTCGAAGAAACTTATACGGGCAGATTGCAGTACACTTCTTTCGGCAAACTTATTAGGCGCTTTAGAAGCCACGTAACTATAACCTTTAATAGCATTTGCAAAGTCCTTCCTTCCATTATAAATTTCAGCTGAGTAGTAGCTGGCATCAATAGCATAACGGCCATTAGGAAACCTGGTAAGGTAATTTTGAAATCCTGTTAAAGCATTGGCCTGGTCGTTACTATTATAACGAAGATTCGCACTTGCATAAGTCAAACTATCTTCTTCAGAAAAGCTAACCTGCTTGCCATTTGTACGCATGAACGTAATGAATTCGTCAGGCCTATTACTAGTAACAAAAATGTCACGCACGTACTCTATAGCATCGTCGCTTTCTGCAGAGTTTGGAAAAGTTGAAATAAGAGATTTAAAACTGGCCAGCGCATCCTGGTTATTATCAAGATTGTAATAAGCTACACCTGTTTTTAAATATGCTTGTGGATGAAGCGCTACAGCCTTTGTGTTGCGAACAATCTTCTGCAAAGGCGGTATAGCTAAACGAAAATCTTCATTGCCTAAATAGGTATTAGCAATCTCTAAATTGGCATCAGGAACCAGTGGAGAATTAGGATAACGCTGTTCAAGTGAAGAAAGGAGTGTTATTTTCTCTGTAGTTCTATTGTTAGCTCCTGAAATTATTGCTTTCTGATATAATGCATAATCTGATGCGGGTAGATTGTTGTTCAAAACCACGTCATACATCGAGGAAGCTTGCCTGTAGTTGCGATCCATAAAGTAGGCATCAGCACTACGAACATAAGCATCTTGTTCTACAGATGATGATGCAGAAGAAACAGACTTCGTCACTTGCTCAAAAAATCCTAAAGCCTGCCTGTAACCCTGCTTTTGCAAGTAAGCGTGCCCTAGATTATATTTTGCATTAGTTGCATTTACTTCACCATTAGTTACTGGGTTCTTTAAATATTCATTGTAATATTGGATAGCTGCATCAAAGTTATTTCCGCGGTAGGCTATTTCTCCCTTCCAAAAGTTTGCTAACGGCAAATAGGAAGAATTGTAAGGGGCAGCCATTAAACTTGTTAGTAATTGATCGGCCTGGTTCAACTGCTGATCGTTCACTAATTCAACAGCGCGGCCATACAAAATTTTAGGATAAACCTTCTTTACGTTCTCGCTTTTCCCAATCAAACTTTCATATAAGGCCAGTGCATCACCGTAATTGTTAGTGTTAGCAAGTACACCAACTAACAGCTCTTTTGCTTCAGCTATGTAAGTAGAGTTTGGATAGGTAGTAAGGAAACTTTGCAACTCATTTAAGGCTATATCCTGGTAACCTAATTCATAAGAAAGCTTAGCATAGTGGAACCTTGATATTTCTTTCTGACCAGCATTGCTACTATTAGTTGTAGAGAAGAGGAATGCATTTCTTGCATTAGCCTTCTGACCTGTTTTTAAATAACTATCCGCAAGCAGGTACATGCTATTTTGAGATAGCGAATCTTCTTTGCCGCCTAATTCTTTAAAGCCTGCAATCGCTTTTGGCAATTGTCCTGTTTCGTAATAAGCATAAGACAATTCATACAAATCTTCACGTCTAACTTTTTCAGTCTTCTCTACATAGTACTCTAAGTATGGTAAGGCCTTTCTATAATTTTTCTGTTCAAAATAAGCGTGACCTACTAACTGTCTTAATTGAAGGTCGTAATACTGGTCACCTTTTGCCAAGCGCTCTTCACCATATTGAATCGCTTTATCTTTTTCGCCGTTGAAGTATAAGATCTCAGCAATATAATAAGGAACAATCTTCTGGTATGTTTCATGATTTTCTACCAACCTGAAAGACTCCATTGCTTGGTTATAGTTCTTATCATAAAACGATATGAAACCATAATAATAGTTGGCATCAAGATAATTAGGATCGTTAGGTATTTGCCTTATAGCATCAAACAAAGGCTTGGCTTCTGCAAATTGTTGTAGCGTAAAGTAACTATACCCCTGGTGAAATTTCATTGACGCTATCTCACTATTGCTAACATTATTCACACCCGCTTTTTCATAATAAGCAAGCGCGTCAACGAAGTCCTGTTTTCTAAAATAATATTCACCTAAGTGATAGCTCATCATTTGAATACGAGGAGCGTTGTGTTCCAAATCAACAAACTCTTTTGCAGCTGCTTCAGCTGTCGACTCGTTCATTTTTAGCCCACAAACTATTGAGTAATACTTGGCCTCGAGTTGTGTGCTGATCGGCAATTTGCTGTCAGGCGCAGCTATAAGTGAAATGTTTTTAAATAAAGGATACGCAAGACTAAACTGCTCTTTCTGGTAAAGCTCTTTAGCTAATTTAAAGTCACCATCAGGATCAATATTTGTTTGAGTAGCTTGAGAAAATGAGTTGGTTTGAAGCGCCAGGATAATGGCTGTAGTGTATAAAGTTCTTTTTATTTGTAGGCTCATAGTTCCTGAGTGACGGTGAAATTTTTGGAATATTACAAAGGACAATCTTAATAAAAAGCAAATCTTTTTTAAAGGTATGATTACACGCTGCCGGAGCAAAGATTGTTCCGCTATTGTGCATAAAAATTCGGCTTCATGCATTTTCTTCTATTCTGTGAATAACTAAAAAAACAAGTCATAGTTGTTCACTTAATAAAAGCTGGTTTAATAAAACGATAACCGATTTTTGTGCGACGAAATGACCAACCTTCCTAACAATATTACCTAGATTGCTAAGTAAGGAATCAACAAATAGGAAGATGAAAAATTAAAGTATAAAATAATGTTTGAAAGTTTACACCAGCTAAGAGTTCGCTATGCAGAAACTGACCAAATGAACATTGTGTACCACGGTAACTACGCACAGTATTTTGAAGTAGCAAGATCAGAAAGTATCAGGCATCTTGGGTTCACTTATAAAGATATGGAGGCACTGGGTGTATACATGCCAGTAGTGGAACTACAAGTAAAATATCTTCGCCCTGCACATTACGACGAGCTGCTTACTATAAAAACTATGGTAAAAGAATTACCAACAAATCATCGTATTGAGTTTGACCACGAGGTACGCAACGAAGCAGGAAAACTACTTACAATAGGTAAGGTAGTTTTATATTTTATGAGCTCGAAAACAGGAGAAAAAACAAGAATGCCCGAAGAGTTACTCAAGAGAGTTGAAGCACATTTTAATAAGTAAAAAGCTTATGAACCCAGCAGTTGTACTACTATTAAGCAGCCGTTGCGTCGCACTCTTTTACAAGAAAACAAAATTCAGCATAACATAGTACAGATAGGATACAAACTATAAGGGCCGGTAAAACCGGCCCTTAATTAATTATGTACTACCCGAGAGACCTTAACCAGTCTACCAGTTCATCTTTAGACTTTCCTATCTTTTGTTGCAAGCGGCCAAACCACTCGTCGTCTTTACCCTCTTCATATTTAAGATCATCATCGGTAACGTTGCCATGAGCTTGCTTAATTTTACCGCCCCACTCATTCAACTTTCCTTTAATCTCTAACTTGTCCATAATAAAAAGTTTTAGACTATAGCAGTTCAAAATACCATGCCAGTTGTAATACCTTAAATTAACCTCGTTAATACTGTTTACAGTTTTGTGGCAGCTATGGATTCTTACTTAATACATTGCTGCAAAGAAATCAGTAGCATTGTTCACGCAGCAGACATCGGTGAGTAGTGCTATAAAAGTACAAGTGAGTGACACAACGATGTTGAGTAGAGTTTGAATGTTCGTAACAAGAAAATATCATGAAAGAACAACCCGTAAATTATTCTTACGAACATGGGTTATTCACTTAAAGGCAACGGAATTTCAACTGCTTGCTTGTCTTCTTTTACTATAAACTTATAGAAGTAGATATCAAATTGCACGGTAGCTTTTGCAGGTATTTTTCTTACACGAATCATTAGAGGCGCAAACCAGTTGTTATCATTTACACCTTGCATGAGCTCAACTACGTTCTTTGGAAATTTCCATAATGCGCCATCTGTTACCTGCGAACACAAGGCCTCAACCCATTTAGATTTAGAGGTTTGATTGCACTCTCTCCAACTTTCAGCAAGTTGCTTAAGAGTCATATCGGGAAGAAAGTTGGGCATGCCAAAGAGTTGTTCGCAATACTTATCTGCATTACTAATCACGCATTCATTCAAGATGATTTCTGTAGCTATTTTACTTCGTTCTGCTGTGGGTGCGTTTTTTATAATTGCTGCATCTTTTTCTTTCATTTCTAATTGCAGGAAAGGAAAAGCAGGCCAATCAACCGAGAAAGGCGGCGGCAGCTCGGGCAGCACAGCCTTCAGTTTTTCAAAGAACTCTGCCGCCGCGGTAGTAACCGCTTCGTCGTTGTCGTCAAAAGCAGTTATAGCTTTTCCGTACCCCGGGAAAAAATCGGGTGATGTAAGAAAGTCTTTTGTAAACTTCATAATGTCTGCAAGTGCCCTCAGGTTCACGCTTACCTGATCGGCAAAAACGCCGGGGGCAGTAGTGTTACAATTAAATAAAATAATCCGCGCCTCTGGACTCTGGGGGTGTGAAGCAACGCCGATTTCCCACATGCAATAATTCCAATCCTGGTCCTGGTCGGTGTATAATAAAATAACGACGTTTGCCTTCCACAGGGTTTCCCTTAATTGCTTTGTAAGGCTACGGCCTGCTTTTGGCGCCTCCGCGATATCCGATGACGATTGAAATACATCAACATTGCCCGCAGTAGATCGCGTAATAAATTGCCTGATCGTATCGGCAATCAAACTATCAACATGTTTGTGACTAATAAAAAGAAGTGGCTTAATGTTCTCAGCAGAAGAGGAATCCATAGTGGTTTTTTTACACTTTAGAGATGGTAGCAGTAATGTACAAACAAACATCTGCTTATGCAACCCTTTTGCAGTAGTATAAATTACAGGAAAAAGGTTAGAATAATAATAAGCGGTATTTGTATGGACTTGGCTTAAGTGCTACTATTAAACATCGTTGTGTCACTCACTGCAACGGCATATCACTACTGTACAATGAAGCGAAGACATAAATTACCTGTTTAGTCACTACTCATCTTTAACGATAGTTAGCTTAAGTTAATGGAAAGAATCCTCGCAATAATTATATCTCTATTTCTTTTTCTTTTAAAGCCAGTTGCAGTTCTTCGGGAGTTGTAAATTGAATTGTTTCTATTCCCATCTTTCTTGCGGCTTCTACATTTCGCAGGTTGTCGTCAATAAATATAGCGTCGGCTGCATTTACATTGTATCGATCGAGTAGTAATTGGTAGAACTTTGGAGTTGGCTTACGCATCTTTTCAGTACCTGATACTACTACCCCATCGAACCAGCTTAAAAAATCATATCGTTGTTGAGCAATAGGAAAAGTTTCGGCAGACCAGTTGGTTAAGGCGTAAATTTTAAACTTATTACTTTCTTTCAGCTTCCTGAAAATTTCGACTGTTCCTTCTATTGCGCCACCCAGCATTTCTTCCCATCGTCCATAGAAAGATTTGATCTTATCCTCGTACTCAGGATACTTTTTAACCAGCATGTTGGTTCCTTCTTCAAGTGTTCGCCCGGCATCTTGTTCTTCGTTCCACTCAGGGGTGCAAACCTTGTCAAGAAAGTCATCTATTTCCTGCTCGTTTTCGAACATAGTACGATAAAGGTATTTTGGGTTCCAGTCAATTAAAACACCCCCAAGGTCGAAGATGATTGTAGTATACATAGCTGCCGAATTTAAAGTGGCAATAATAACAACCTTGCCATAAAGGTTGAAGAATACCTGTTGAGGTTACATTTTCCCACAGGGAACAATTATTGAGGATCGTTCTACACTTACCTTTTAAACTATGCTACAAGTAAAAATTGTTTCGGGCAACAATGTTGACGAAATCTGGCAAAAGATTGCTCTCGATCTTAGTTCAGACCCATTTGAATATGGTGCCCTGATAGAAGATCGAAGCAAGCGTATTCTTCTAACTATTGATATTGATCCCGGAGGCGGATTTGAAAGCGGCTATGCTTCTACCAGTTTCTCTGCTGCTATTGAAAAGAACAGTGGGTTTAAGTTCGCGATCCACCGGGAAGGTTTTTTAGACGAGGTAGGAAAGTTTTTTGGTATGCAGGATGTGGTGATCGGGTACGAGGAATTTGATAAGAAAGTAATCGTAAAAACGAATGATGCAGAAAGAGTAAAAACAGTATTCGCAGATGAACAAGCAAGAAAAGTTTTAGCGACAATACCTGATTTTACATTAGCGATAACGGGCAAAGCCGACAAGTGGGGCGAAGGCTAGCGAAATACACATGGCAAGAAAATTGAATTGTTTCCCCAAACAAATCATTGTTAATTTAAATTTGATAAGTATGAATCCGAATCCAGAACACAAGGAAGGACCAGTAGCAACAGCTATTGAAGAGCAAACGGCAAAATTACCTTCTGATCTTTTTCTTTGGACAGGTATTGGCTTTATGGCAATTTCACTGGGACTGCAATTAGCCGGAAAGCAGAAAGCAAGTAATTTTATTGGACACTGGCCTACCAATATTCTGCTGATGGGCTTGTATAACAAATTAGTGAAAGTGGAAGGTCACGATTAAGATGTTTTGTGCGTACGCTATAAATAGCTTCGGGAAAGGGATTTTCCGGAGCTATTTTTTTAAAACAAAGCGAAGTTGCTTACAACTTACGAAAGCCGAGAGGCTGTGTTTCTGTTGTACAAAATGTGAGGTGGACTGTTGAAATGCTGAATAGAATATCTACAAGTACAAGTGAGTGACACAACGATGTTGAGGTAAACTCTACTGCCGGATAAAAAATAGTAAACCCAACTTTTAATACATTTAACGCATCAATTAAGAGTAATCTTTTGGCGAAACCTATATTTGACCTAAGACGTACTTATTATTGCTCAACCCTTATCAATACTATGTTGCTTAAAACCCTTGTCCGTTCTGTGACGCTTACACTCCTGGCCTTCTTCGTTATAATCTTTTCGAAGGTCGATGCCCAGCTCGACACTGCTTCCATTACGCAGCGACTTAACCAGAACAAGGACAAGTTGGGAAAGAATTTCGCCTTTATGCTTTACAAGAGCGGAAAAGTGATTTACAAAAAGGAGTCGACAGACTTTAATTTAAAAACACTTCAACCAATTGGCGCTACTAGCCAATGGCTAACTGCGGCGGTTGCATTAACTTTTATTGGTGAGGGCAAACTATCGCTGGACGATAAGGTGAGTGACTACCTCCCGATTTTTACTAAATACAGTAAGAGTTTTATCACGATAAGGCATTGCTTAACACATAATACGGGCATTCAATCTGATATTGTTACCAAGGTTTTTCAGAAAAGTAAATTCAGCTCGTTGGAGTTGGAGGTAAACGATATTGCCTCTAAAAAAGACATACAAACTAATCCGGGCACTGAAACTAAATACAGTAATGTTGGCTATACAATTTTGGGCAGGGTGCTTGAAGTAATTGCGAAAAAACCGTTTGAAAGGATTGTGAAAGAACGTCTGAGCGTTCCGCTGCAAATGCGTACAACAACATTTGCCAACGAGGATTATGATGCTGGTGTTGATCCATCTTCAGGTGCACGTTCTACGGCTCTTGACATGAACGCATTTCTTTCGATGATACTTAATAAAGGTATGTACAATGGTAAAACGATTCTACCGGAGAGTAGCCTTAAACTGCTGCACGAGATACAAGCTGAGTCAAGACAAATTAAAGGCATACCAAAACAAAACGAAGGCTTTGATTATGCTTTGGGAGAATGGGTAATTGAAAAGAATAGTAACGGTACAGCGTCTGCTGTTGGTGTTCCTTCTCAGTCAGGTACGTGGCCAGTTGTTGATCTTTGTCGGGGCTATAGTTTTGTAATCTTTACAAAGGATTTATCTAATGTTCCTAATAAAGAATTCTATTTAAGTTTTAAACAGTTTATTGATGACATGATGCCTAAAAACTGCAACTAAACAAATTGCTCCAGGTGTTTATGCCGAATTTCTACCCGCATTAATAATTCCAAACGAAGAGCGAACAACCAGTTTTCTATAGATATCTATCTCCTCTTCAGAACCATGACCATTTAGTTCGCGTATGCGCGCCATCGCATACTGCTGAATAGTTATAAGAGGCAGCACAATCTTTTCGCGCATCTCGATAGAAAGCTTTTCTACGGGGTAGTCCTCCATCAATTCTGACTTGCCGGTTAGCTTATATAAATACTGTTCTGTCAGCAGATATTCATCGTGAATTTTATTCCAGATCTCGCTGAACTGTGAATGCCCGGATAGAAATGCAGTTAACGGAAAGAAGCATTTGAGCATGGACATTTCACAATTGTCGATTAAAGTTTTAAAGAATAGCGACGCCTTGTACAACTCCTGCAACTCATTAAAACGTCCCTTTTCGTCCAGCATTTTCAGGGCAGTTCCAACGCCGTAATAGCCGGTAATGTTTTGCTTTATCTGGCTCCACGATCCCACAAAAGGTATAGCCCTCAGATCTTTTATTGAAAGCTTATTAGAGGTTCCACGCTTGGCAGGACGGCTACCAATATTGGTATCGCTGAAAAACTTTAACGGACTAACATCTGCGAGGTAGTTGATGAACTCAGGATGGTTTTTTAAAGCGAGGTATGATTGTAAACTTGTATTTGCAATCTCGGCCATCAGCAACTCTTCTTTTTCATTCAGCGTTTTATCTTTTTGCATGAATAGCTGGCTACCTAATCCTGCATTCAATAACTGCTCAATATTATACTGTGCAGAATCAATATTACCGAAGCTCGAGCTTATCGTTTGTCCTTGTATGGTAATTTGAATTTCCTTATTCGAAATTTCCTTACCCATTGAAGCGTAAAACTTGTGGCTCTTACCACCACCTCTTCCCGGAGGGCCACCGCGGCCATCAAAGAAAACAACATCAATTCCGTACTCTTTAGAGATAGCAGTCAACTCTTTCTTTGCTTTATAAATACTCCAGTTAGCCATCAGGTACCCGCCGTCTTTAGTACCATCAGAGAAGCCAACCATTATCGTTTGACGCTTGCCTATTCTTAGCAAATGCTCTTTGTATATTTCATTCTCATACAAAGATTTCATAATAGCGTTGGCGTTCTTCAAGTCGTCTATAGTTTCGAACAAAGGAACTATTTCAATCACCAGCTCTTCCTTTTTCCACCCGCCTAAAAGGAACAAAGCGTAAACCTCAAGTACATTCAACGCGCTGTTACACTGGCTGATGATGTACCGGTGGCAGCCTTCAACTCCATTTAACTGGTGAATTATTTTTACAGCCGCTACACTTTTTAAAGTATCTTTTATTAAAACGTCCTCATACTTTTCAGGATCAGCTACCGCTGAGATTTTTTCGAGGGCAAGTGTCTTTTCTTCATCTGACAGTTCACCGTAATTCGCGGGCAGAATTCCTTCCTTTTCTGCAATAGCTGTAAGCACAGAATTATGCACACTGCTTTCCTGCCTTATATCCAGCGAAGCGAAATGCAAACCGAAAACGTTCACTTTATTAATCAGGTTATCCACCAATGACAGGAACAAACCATTGTGTTCATTCACTACAATATCCTTCACTCGATGAAGTACCTCCAATATATTCTGCTTCGAAATCTCCGTGAGTTGCTCAGGAACAAACAGGTTGTTATAAAGTTGCTTTTCAAGGTCAGCAAGTATGGTATCAACGCCTTTAAAAGTTAGCCTCCGCTTCAACCGCCTCACATCGGCATAGTAGCATTTAATAATACCTTCCCTCAACGACTTTGCAACCTTAAGTGTTATTTCTGTTGTTACAGTTGGGTTACCATCACGATCGCCGCCGGGCCAAAAGCCCATGTTCAATACCGGCCTTTCGCTGTCCATATAACACCTGTTCTTAATCGACGTAATTATCCTTCCCGCAGTAGGGTAAAAAATATTTTCAAGGAACCATAAAAGGCTCAGTGCTTCATCGTAAGGAGTCGGTTTTTGCTTGTTTAAAAACGGGGTTTTACCTAGCTGCTGCAGGTACATGTTCACCCGCTCCGCATTGTTTTCTTTCAGGGCCCGCGAAAGATCATCAATGATAGCCAACACAGAGCCGGGGTAAAACTGGGTAGGATGCGCAGTTAAAACCAGCCTCACCGCAAACTCCTTAAGCTTTTCTGCAAGCCTTTCTTCTGCCCCACTTTCAACTATCTCCGACTCCAAGTGTTTCAACGTACCTGCACCATGCACATCATTCACTTCTGTAAAAGCAGCGTCCTCAACCGCATCAAAAAGCACTACCTGTCTTTCTACGTATTGTATTAACCTAAAAAGGCGGTCTGCCCGTTCCTTATCGGTAGCATAATTGGTATGTTTTGTAAAAAAGCTATCAATTATTTCAATCGGGCTCTTGCCACCTTTGTAACCTTCTGTAGCTATTTCGAGCAACAACGACAATAGTATTCCCGTCCTTTCAATACGGTGAAACGGCAACGATGTAAAAAGGCTATTATACAACTGGAATTTGATACCTACAAAATTCTTAAACTGCTGCAGCCGATGCGATGCATTGTAATCCATGTTCTGATCTTTACCCTTAAAATTATAAAATTGGCAAGCTGCGTTAGGGGTATTAAAAGTATCCAAAAAAATTGTTTTTGCAGCGAAAAATCCTGCTCCAGCCTCAATACTTTTTTTGTAAATATAGCGTGGGCGGGTGTTTTAGACCTTTTTGTACTTAGCTTTTGTGGTACTATTAAGCATCGTTGTGTCACTCACTTGTACTTATTATTCTTCACGAAGCAGTTCTAAAAACTCGCAGACAGTGCGAGTTAATTACCAAAGAGCCCATCTTTGTCAAAGCAATCAACGCGCAAGTTAAAATATGGAGAACAGGGAGGCACTCATTCAACTACTAAGCCAATACCAGCAGCAGTTCAACTTTGAAACGGAAAGATTGCAACCAATACAACAGTTCATACATGCCTGTAAAAACGACCAGCTTTACAGTCGCAATAATTTTACGGGCCACTTAACTGTAAGCGCTTTTATAATCGATGAAGAAAAGCAAAACATGCTATTGCTTAAGCACAAAGTTTTAAACCGTTGGCTTCAACCTGGTGGGCATGTTGATTCATTGGATGATTCTTTATTGGAAGGTGCACTTAGAGAAGTTGAAGAAGAAACGGGTCTCACAAACAACGACCTTGTTATTTATAGATTTCCACATACTTCTGTTTTCGATGTAGATACTCATTTAATACCTTCTAACCCTAAAAAGCAGGAGCCTGCACATTTACACCACGATATCAGGTATTTGTCTACCTGTTCGTCAAAAAGCAAAGATTTAATAAAAGCTGAACCAGGAACCGAAATACAATGGATGGCATTTGAAACAACTCGAGAAGATCAAACTTTTAAAGATGTTATTGGAAAGATCAAAACATATTGTACTTAAAGGAAAGTGGATAAGATTCAGGCCTTATTAGCTTACCAGTTTCATCAGTCTGTCCTCGGAATTTTATAGCTCTCAAATGCTGCATTCTAATCTTCCACCTACCTTTAATCTTCACAATTTAAAATTCAAACCATGGCAATAGACCTGTCGAAGATTTCTACAAGGGCTGCAAAAGATTTAGACAAAGAGAAAACTAAGATGAGTCTCGAAGGCATTTTTAAGGAGCTGGATGAATTACAAAACCTTTTGTATGCTGAAAGGAAGCATTCGGTACTGGTAGTAATACAGGGATTGGATGCGAGTGGAAAAGATGGAGCCATAAAAAATGTGTTTGGGAAATTAAACCCGCAGGGAGTAATGGTTAAGTCTTTTAAAGCGCCAACAGAAGAAGAGTTGTCTCATGACTTCTTGTGGCGCATTCATCAACATACTCCTGCAAGAGGAATGATACAGGTGTTCAACCGATCTCATTACGAAGATGTACTAATAACACGTGTACATAAATGGATAGATGATGAAACAGCTAAAAAAAGGCTGAAGTCAATCAATGACTTTGAAGTGTTGTTAACGGAGCAAAATCAAACAACTATTCTTAAGTTTTACCTGCACGTTTCAAAGGAAAAGCAACAAGAGCGTTTGCAGGAAAGAATAACAGATGTAACAAAGCAATGGAAGTATAATGAAAATGATTTTAAAGAAGCAGCACTGTGGGATGATTATATGAATGCCTACCAGGACTGCTTTGATCACTCCAAAATTCCCTGGACAATTGTGCCTGCGGATCAGAATTGGTACAAGGAATATTTAATTGCCACAACCCTGCTTAAGACTTTGCAAAACCTAAAAATGGAATACCCGGGTGTAAAGCCGGAGTGACGCAAGGCTTTACAGGAGGCAGGGCATTAATGTTGCAAACGCAAATAGAAAAGAAGCAAAATGCAGGAATATAATATAAACGTGAGCGAGGTTGAAGAATTACAGATGATAAAGGACACAACCCAGTTAGACCAAATGTTTAGCCGGGCCAAGAGCACCGTTGCACAAGGGGGAATTGTAATATTACTTCGCAAGAACAATGATGGTACAACGTACAAGTTTGACGAGCTTACAACTGAACCCGATCTTGAGAGTTACAAGGAGAGTGTATTTAAATACTTGTAATGTTAACCAGGTCTTCGGTAAAAAAGGGATCCCGTCGGTAAATTTTAGCGGGTGATTCCTGTTATTCGTTATCTTCCAGCTTAAACCAAAACCAGTATGAAAAGAATTTGCACAATGTTGATTTTAGGAATGGCTTTCGTCCTAACCTTTTGTACATCATCTCAAAAATTGGCGAATAAGGTACCTAAAGTAACTTACATGGCTAACATCGAACCTATCATTTCAACCAGTTGTTCGCCGTGCCATATTCCGCCTAAAGGAAATAAGGAGCCTTACAATACTTACGCAGCAGTTAAGTCTGATGTTGATGAAATAATAAGACGTGTAAAGCTAAACCCTACCGATAAAGGTTTTATGCCAATGAAACATCCTAAGTTATCTGATTCTACTGTCAATGTTTTTGTACAGTGGAAAGCGGACGGGCTGTTAGAAAAATAAATTTACCTGGACTTATTAAAGGGCTTGCAATTTTATGATTGCAAGCCCTTTTTGTTTTACGAAATGAATTGCAACGTTAGTAAAACTTATGGAAAGCTGCCCTTGTTCTGTACTTGCTGAATGAAGGGACAAGGTACAAGGGTGCGACGCAACCATGTTTAATAGTAGCACAATTGCTTAGTACATAATTCTTAAAACTTTTTAAGCTGCTCGCTTCACTAAAAATTTTAAATCATAATTCGTTGATGATGTTTTGCTAAGTAAGACTTATCATCCCTGCTGGTTTGATCGCAAGACAATGATCTTTTTTTTATTGTCTTCTATATATTATAGTGCCTCGTTTGAACGTTATTATGCCTAACCTTAAACCAAACATGAAAAAATTTTTGATGTCCGCACTTGCAATTTGTGCAGTAGTGTGTGCAACTGCTCAAGAGACCACTTTTAAACCTTTTAAAGTAGACCTTGCTTTCGGCTACGCAACCCCGATGGGCGGCGGCGAAGGCGCTAAAGGAGGTGCTATACTTGCGGTAGAACCTAAGTACGCACTTAACGATAATATTACCTTAGGATTAAGAATGGAACTGGCTGTTCTGGTTCGACTAGAGAGAGACGCTGCAGGCAACTACACGGAGGAAGGAGATGTAAAAGCAAGTAGTTCTTACCTGGCTACAGCTGATTATTATTTTAATACCAATTCTTTCAGGCCTTTTATTGGCGCTGGTGTAGGCGTATTCGGAAATGCATCTACTGATCTATCTTCAACTTCTGGTGAACCTGCAACTTCTACACAGTTTGGATTTGCGCCAAGAGCAGGCTTTGAAGCTGGTCATTTTCGTACTGCACTAGAGTCCAACTTTGCAGGAAAATCGGGCGGCTTAAGCAATAATTATTTGGGTATTAAACTTGGCTTTTTCTTCGGTGGAGGAAGATACTAGTCAAGTACAGAAATATTAAAAAAGGCTTCCGTTTTGGAAGCCTTTTTTGTTTGTAAAAATTTTAAATTTATTGCATTGCATTTCTTACATCCTGCTTAGTCTTCAACTCATAATTTTCTGGAGGATTTGCACCTAACAAATGTCGAACGAAATAATCCCACCTGCGCCTCGTCATGTAAAGAGAAAATTCGCCATAGCCGTGCCTGCTGTTGGGAAACATCACCAGGTCAAAATCTTTATTTGCCTTTATTAGTGCATCAACTACAAGTAAAGTATTGTAAGGAGGCACGTTGTCGTCTAACATTCCGTGGGCAAGCATCAGCTTTCCTTTCAGGTTCTTTGCATAGTTCTGGTTGGCCTGTGCATCATAATTCGTTGTTCCATCCGCGTTCTTAGTAAGTAAACCGATGTATCTCTCACCCCAGTCGTCTTCGTAATTCCTGTTTTCGTGATTTCCAGATTCGGAGATGCCTACTTTAAAGAACTCGGGAAAGCGAAACATGGCTGCAGCAGTAGCATAACCACCACCTGAGTGACCCCAGATACCTACTTTATCTATATTGATGTAAGGATACTTTTGAGCCAGTTGCTTTATGCCTGCAATCTGGTCGGGCAAAGTGTTATCAGCCATGTTTCCGTAACACATGTCGTGGAAACTTTTTGAGCGTAACGGGTTACAGGTTCCTTCTATAGCTACCACAATAAATCCTAGTTCTGCCAGGGCCTGATTATCGCCACTAGCCACCTGGAAAGACCAGCTGCTAATACTTCCACCTTGGGGACCGGGATAGATATAATTAATGATAGGATATTTCTTAGTTGGGTCAAGGTTAGTGGGCGTGAACATTAGCCCGTAAAGATCTGTTTGCCCGTCGCGTGCCTTTACTACAATCGGCGTTGGAGGCTTCCAGCCGGTAGCAGTTAAACGAGAGATGTCTGCCTTTTCAAGTGTCGTTATTAGTTTGCCGTTTTTGTTTCGTAAAACCGTTGTTGGGGGCACATCCTGTTTGGAATAACTATCGGTGAAGAAGTTGCCTGAGGGAGAAAAATTGACTTGGTGGTTTCCATCCTCGGGGGTAAGTAGGGTCAGCTTACTTCCATCAAATCCTACTTTATAAAGGTGACTGAAGTACGGGTTTCGTCCTTGCTCCCGTCCGCCTGCCAGAAAGTATAGTGTCCTGTTTTTTTCATCAACTTCAAGTAGTTCGGAAATCGTCCACTCGCCTTTAGTCACCTGGTTTTTTGATTTACCGGTAGTAGCATCGTACAGGTAAAGGTGGCCCCAGTTATCCCGCTCACTGTACCAGATAAACTCGTTTGTAGCTGCAAGATACCGCCAGTTAGAACTGCCCTGACCTGATTCGAATTGTGTTGATACGTTTTCCTGGAAAACTTGCCTTACCGCACCCGTTACTGCATCTGCAATAGAAACAGTTGCATTTTTATGGTCTCGTGATGTTGATACAAAAGCGAGTTGTGAAGCGTCACTATTCCATTCTACATCGCCAAATACGTTTCCCGAACAGGCAATGTCGTCGCATAAGCTACCACGGTGGGGATCCGGTGATACTGTTAACCGAATAACTTTCGGAGCGTCTACTTCAATTATCACTC
>JAQBNN010000307.1 GCA_028288505.1 Segetibacter sp.
TACTTACCCGGCATGCTTGGCCTTACTTCAATCTTACTGGGTAGTGTTCGAGGATGCATGCGTAGAAGATCAGCAACGAGTTCTCCTATATCTTCCGGTTGTATCTTCCACTCATCAGCTTCGTTAGGAATATGCCCGTTAAAATAAGTAGCTACCGAACCGGGCATAATGGTGGTAACCTTAATACCATACTTGCGCAGATCGAGCATAATGGCTTGTGAAAAACCGACTAAGCCGAACTTGCTTGCATTGTAAGCAGCACCTGCCTCAAAGAAGTTAGAACAACTTTAAGCGGTGTTAGGCCAAACCCTGCCAGGTGTAAGCAAGGTTTTAAAACTGTTGCACATAGTACTAAAAGTAAAAGTGAGTGACACAACTATGTTGCTACAGAGTCCGGTGCTCGTAACATAACTCGTCGCTATAATGTAAGCTGTTACATAACAAACCCGACAATGCGGAACCCAATAAACTGCTGCAAAGTTAATCATTGAAATAAAAAGCCTGGCATTGCTGCCAGGCTTTTTTAAAATAGTAAGAGATTATTTATCCCACCATACCTTCTCTGTAATCAACTTAAGCCCCGGGAAGTTTGTGTTCCTGGTGATTTCAGTATCAGGATATAAAAGGCGGGCAGGCAGTTCAGCTGTACCTAATGCAGAAGCCCTGGATGCCACTAAAATATTAGGATAGCCTGTTCTTCTCCATTCTGTCCATGCTTCAAAACCTTGTGTTCCAATCATTGCGAAATATTTCTGGGTAACGATCACCCTTATCTTGCCTTCTACATCAGCAGGAAGCTGGGCATCAGGAGCGGTAGCAATGTAGGTAGTATAACTTTCTGATGAAAGTCCATAAGTATCGAAGCTTGCTTTTATGCCTGCTTTAAATAGCTGGTCGACATTACCAATCGCCCATCCCCTTGCAACGGCTTCTGCCTGCAAAAAGTAAGACTCTGGTGCAGATATTAATTTAACCGCTGCTACTGCTGCAGTAGTACCAGTTGCCGCAGCAAAACGTGCACCGGTAACTGGTGCAGGAAATGTAGGTGCTACAGCAGGTTGAGTTCCGAAACTACCTTGCGCTATGCCTACAACATTACCTGCAGCATTGGTGGTATAAAATACCTTCAAACGAGGATCGTTGTTGCGTGCAAGGGCATTTACTGCGGTAGAACTGGCCACTATGTTTTGTGTTCTGCCTAATCCTACGCCTTCTGCGTATAACGGATTTTGATTGCCCCCTACATTCTGGTAACTGATCTTAGCGTCAGTAGTTAAGAAAGCAGGGCTTGTAGCATATAATTCAGCTACGCCTGCACGTGCCTTAGCAGCATCTACTTGGGATAAGTGTAAATAAGCTCTCAGCAAAAGGGTATTACCAAAACGCTTCCAGTTAGCCATACCGGCTGCTCCACCCCCAAACACTATATCATCAGTACCTGGGTAGTTACTGGTTGCAACAGTTGATAATGCAACGCCTCTTTTAGTCCATGCAAAAATGCTGTCGTATACTTCTTGCTGGCTATCGTACTGTGGGGCAAGGTTGTTATTACCTTTTAGTGCATCTTTTAAAGGTACATCGCCAAAAGCATCAGTAAGAAGCTGGAAGATGTAGGCCTTTTCAATTAATGCAATGGCTACATAGTTCGTGTTCTTAGATTGCTCTAACAGGGTAATGTCCTGCAATGCATCGTTGTACAGTATACCCCATACCCTATCAAAGGTTGAAGAGTTTGACTGGTACTGATCGATTGTTTTGTACTGCGAAGAGGTAGGATTTTGTGTCCAGTATTGGGCGTAAAAACCACCGAATACCTGGAGGTTATTACCTACCGCCATTCCAATAGCTGCCTGTGTTGAAGGAAGTATTAAGTTATCTGTTGCGGTCTTAGGTGCATTGGGGTTCTCGTTCACATCAAGATACTTTTTGCAACCTGTTGCTGCCAACATTGATACCCCCGCAAGAGCCGCTATTAATTTGTTTTTATATCTAAATTTCATTTTCTGGTTTAATTAAAAAGTTACTCTGAGGTTTACGCCGTAGTTACGTACTGAAGGCTGCGCCGTAAAATCAAACCCTTGTGTATTACCTGCACCGGCTGAGTTAATTTCAGGATCAGCGTACCTGTTTTCCTTAGCTGTTTTGATCCATAGGTTATTACCATACAAGCTTAAAGCAGCACTACCAAACGGAGTACGGGTAAGCATTGATTTTGGCAATGTGTAAGTAAGGTTTGCTTCTCTCAACTTAATGTAAGACGCATCAACAATGTTCTGCCCCTCTACCCTATTAGGGAAATAATCCTGCGGGAAAAATGTGATGGAAGTATTTTCAACATACTTACCAGAACCGTCCATGTACACAGAGTTAGGGAAAACATAACCTTCGCGATCGCCTTCAGCAGTTTCGCTAGAAGCACCTACGAATGCAAGGATATCCTTTGTGCGTGAATAGAATTTACCGCCTTGCTTAGTGTCGAACAATAAGCCAGCGCTCCATCCCTTATAGCTAATATTAGTTCCTAAAGAAGCCTGGAAGTCTGGGTTATACGTTCCTAAGTAAACTGCAGAAGGAGTAAGTAAAGGCAAGCCATTTGCTGCATTAATGATCACTCGTCCTTGTTCGTCGCGACGAAGATCTTGTGCATAGAAATTACCATAAGGTTTTCCGTTTGCTGCTACTATGCTCATTCCACTAAATCCACCTAATACGATCTGGTCAACATCTAGCCCTGACACTTCATTTCTGTTCCTGGTGTAAGTACCATAGAGTTCCATGGTAAAGCCAGAAGCAGTTTTGATTGGTGTACCTCTCAAACCAAGTTCTACGCCCTGGTTTTTCACTAAACCTGCATTTACAACCCGTGAAGTAAAGCCGGTTGAAGCCGGGATAGGAATACCAAGGATCTGGTTCTTAGAATTGTTCTGGTAATAAGAGAAGTCAACAGAAACACGATTTTTCAAAAACCCTAATTCTGTTCCTATTTCAAATGCAGTAGTTAACTCGGGCTTTAACTCCGGGCTACCTATCTGGTTACCTAAAGTATAACCAGGCACTGTACCTAAAGGAAACACGGTTGAACCAAAACCACCATTAATGGTTGTTTTACCGTAGTACGAATCAAGCAAGTATGGATCTGCATCGTTTCCTACCTGCGCCCAACTGCTTCGAAGCTTTCCATAGTTTAGCCAGTTACTTACTGACCTATTTTTAAGAAGCTCTGTAAACACGAATGAGCCGCTCACACTAGGGTAAAAGAAAGAATTGTTTTGTACAGGTAAGGTTGACGACCAGTCGTTACGTGCAGTAGCACCAAGGAACAGGAAGTTCCTGTAAGACAGGTTCAAGTCAGCATACACACCGGTTAACCGGCGGTTAGAGAAGTTATTGTTTGACACTACAGGTCCATTACTGTTGGAAAGGCTGTAGAAATCAGGAATTACTAATCCACCTGCTGCGTTTGTTTGTGCTTCAAGAGAGTTGACCGTACGCATGCGCAGGTTATGCCCCAATAACAACGACGCAGCTATATCTTCTGACAGTTTTTTTCTTGCAGTTACCATCAGGTCGTGCGTAATATCGCTGATGTTGTAGTTTGCTTCGTAGTACCTGCCCGGAGACGTTTTAAGGTTGGCTGATGCAGAATAATTACCACTGGTATTATCTGCAGGTAGTAAAGTATACTTTGGATCGGTTTCTTTACGCCTGTCGCTATAAATATCTCCACCCAGGCGCTCTGTGATATCTAACCATGTAAGCGGCTTATAGGTAAGTGAAAAGTTACCGGTAACACGATCTACTTCGTTTTTGTTATGGTACCTGTTTAAAAGATAGTAAGGGTTTACGGTGTAAGCACCATAGTAACCAAACAACTCGTTACCACTTGCATCAAACATACCGCCCATGCTGTTGTAGGGGTTGTTTAAATCTTTCAAATCGGTAAGTGGAATATTTCTTGGAGTTTGTAGAACGTTGTTATAAACTGATCCACCTCCTTGTCCACCACCTACCTGGTCGCTGCTTATTTTGCTATAGGTTAAAGATACAGTTGAGCTGATCTTATTAGCCAATTGAGTAGAACCGTTGAAACGTACATTGTACCTGTTGTATTTATCCCTGTTAGTGGGCATAATACCGTTAGAGTTAAGTGAGTTCAACGACAGGAAGTAAGTCGACCTGTCACCGCTTCCTGAAAAGGATAGGTTATTTTTATAAGCAACTCCTGTTTCAAAGAAATCACGAACGTTGTTTTTAACAGCGCTGTACGGTCTTTGTTGTGCTACGCCATTAATCTCTTGTCCCCATGGTCGTACAACACCATCAAATCTTGGTCCCCAGCTCCAGTTCTCTATTAGGTCGTTCGTTACGTTATCGTAACCCTGGCCGTATTCATTTTGAAACTCGGGAAGTTTAAGAATGCTTGAAAAAGTAACACCGCTATTAAAGGTTACTTCATTCTTTTTGTTTTGATTACCTCTACCCGATTTAGTAGTAATAATCAATGCGCCGTTTGATGCACGTGAGCCATAAAGAGCTGTTGCTCCCGGCCCCTTTAGTACTGTAATGCTTTCAATGTCGTTCGGGTCAATATCGTTTCCCCTGTTACCAAAGTCAACGCTTGATAAAGAACCACCACCCATGATGCCTGAGTTGTCAATAGGCACTCCATCTACAACCATTAAGGCTTGGTTGCTACCAGTAATAGAAGATCCACCGCGGAGAACCACACGTGTAGAGCTACCGGGAGCACCTGCTGTACTGGTAATGTTTACACCCGCTACTTTACCTTGTAAGGCATTTAAGGCACTGGTGCTTTGGCCTCTTGTAAGCTCCGCATTGCTAACGGTCGGAGCCGCATAGCCAAGGCCTCTTTTCTCTCTCCTGATACCTTGAGCAGTTGTAACAACTACTTCAGATAAACTTTCGTTCTGCTTTTGCAGTGTAACATTAACTGACGAGGCAGTTGTAACGGTGACTTCTTTTGTAGGGTGGCCAACAAACGATACAACCAGTACATCACCGGCTTTTGCTGCGATCGTAAATTGCCCTTCCGCATTGGCAGAAGTGCCGGTAGAAGTGCCTTTGATTACAATGGATGCACCTGCCACAGGGCCGCCGGTCTCATCCACCACACGCCCGGTGATGGTGCGTGTTTGTGCAAATGCTAATACAGAACATAGTATTAGCATTGATAGTGCTAGGATTTTCTTCATGTGCATTAAAAAAATTGGAATATTGTTTAAACATTAAATTTAGTGGTTGCTTTAAAGCAATATTGTGTAAATAAACGGGCCGGATAGTTAAACTTTGTTAAGAAGATGCATGCAGAAAAAAAAGAATATAATTAAGGCTAGTTCTCAAATCCTTTTGAGATGGAAATCTTACTAATGCTTCTGAAACCCTTGCCCATGGCGAATTCTTTAACATTTTATAAGAACATAATTGCTCTTTTTTTTACAAAAAGAACCCCATCATACGGCTAAAAAATATGCACAAGCAAGTCTTCAAAGCGAAAACCGGCGTTCCTTGTCCTTTTGCACAGACACCCAGTGTTGATGGAATGTAAAGTCTGATTACTAGAAAGAAGTTGGGTGGAAATGACGGTCCGGTTACAATGGGGGAACAGATGCAATGGTTTCACTAGTACAAGAGTGCGACGCAACGATGCTTAAACGGAGTTACTTTGGCTCGTAACATAATTCTACTTCGTGATTAAACACTTATTGTATAGTTAATAAGAGGATAATGCTATTTACTTGGATGGTTTACGGCTGCGGAATATAAATATCGAACCTGGCTCCTTTATCTAATTCGCCGCAGGCAGTTATTAAACCATGGTGGTTACCTACAATTTTCTTTACAATTGACAGGCCTATACCGGTTCCCTCATAATCTTCTCTTCCATTTAGTCGCTGAAAGACCTCGAAAATTTTTTCGTTATACTCCGAAGAAAAACCAATTCCATTATCTTCAATAACGAGGTGACAATAGTTCCTGCCGGGGAGCAGTTTTATATTTTCAAGGTCACTTCCTTTTACTACAGCACACGAAACTTTTATAACAGGCCGTACACCAGGCCTGACAAACTTGATGGAATTGCCAATAAGATTCTGCAAGAGCTGGTTGAATTGAAAAGGAATGACATGCGCACTACACGTCTCGCCAACTTGCAGTAAAACGTTCTTTTGGTTCAGCTCTTCATTATAATCCTGCTTTACCTCTTCAACAATTTTATCCAGGTCTGTTTCTACAAAAATTTGTTCATGCACTTTTACCTGCGAGTACCTGAGCAGATCTTTAATCAACGTCTGCATGCGTTTAACTGACTTAAGCAGGCGATCAAAATAGTTTTTCCCGTTGGGTGATAAACTATCGTAATCGCGGTCGAGTATAAAGTTGGAGAAGGTTTCAATTTTCCGCAGCGGCTCCTGTAAATCGTGGCTGGCCACATAGGCAAACGATTCAAGTTCTAAGTTCATCTTTTGCAACTCCGCATTTTTCTGTTCCAATACTTTAGCTCGTTCCTCCCGCTCTTTCGCCAGTTCGTATTCGTTCGTTTCAATCTCCTCAACAGCGCTAAGGTGAAAAGCAATAAGATCGCAAAACAACCGGAACATCCCGATCACCTCAGGCGTATTTAACCTGGCAGGTTTAGGATCAATAGCGCAAAGGGTTCCAAAAAAACGGCCATCCTTACGATAAATTGGTATTGAGATATAGCTTTGGAAGCCATACATAGCCGGCGTAGGATGATTAGCATACTCGCTTTGCGCTACGTGGTCAATTATAACAGGTGCATTGCTTTGTTTTACCTCATTGCAAAGGGTTGTTTCTATTTTCAACTCACTACCCGATATTAGCCCGAAACCAAGGTTATCAAGTGCGCTGCAGGTAATCCACCTGTCGTCTGTTACTCTTGCCACAGCCACAAACCCCATCCCGGTTGTACGGCAGACAACATCGAGCAGGGATGGCATTATCGGGATTTTTTGTATAGAAGCTACATCTGACTGTAATTCACTTTCACCGAGATCCACTTGCATTTTTATTCAAATCTTTACTGAACGAAAGGGTACCTAAGCAAAGTAAACAAAATCGAATCATTTATCCCGTTTCACTCCCGTCTTCTTAATAGCTTATTTCGATATAGCAATCAGTGCTCATGGGGAAAGTAGGTTAATTATGGTCCGGGCATTATAACTCCGGTAAACATCGTTGCGTCGCACTCTTGTACTGTTGTGGGTACTGCAGCTGGGCAGCAGTTGTAATCCTGGTTTTAGGTAGAGGTTTGTAAGACCGCCTTTCGGCTGCTTATAAGTATAGCATAATATGCGCATCCCACGCATGAAGGCGCTATTAAAAGGGAGTGATTTACAATGGGAAGATTATTTTAAATTGTGGGTAGAAGCCTAAATTACACGTTAGCGGGAACCCTCATGGAAACATTGCTTAACTTCAAAATTTTCTTGTTTGCAAAACCCTAAACAAGTCAGACTTTTACCATTGCACTACTAATTATATAAAGCATGATTTTTAGAGGAAAAAAAGTTGAAGTTTACCTAGAAAACGATATTCAAATACTTATAAACAATAAAGTACCAGAATCAAAGGACTTAGATTATAAAAGGGATATTAAGTTTGATGAAAGAAGTAAAACTGAACTTATCTATGATATATGTTCTTTTTACAACACAGAAGGTGGTTGTTTAATTATTGGATTAGATGAAGAAAAAGATGAAGAAGGCAAGAACACAGGAATACCAAAACTTCCTGACACAAAAATCTCCGTTTTAAATTTCGACCAGACAATTTTAAGAATAGAAGAAACTGTCAAGCAGACTACTAATCCACAAATAACAGGATTGACGTTTAGTAGATTTCTGAAAATTGACGACTCCGATATTTTCATAATTGGCATACCAAAAACAAAAACACTACCGTCAATGGTTACTTACAATAATATCAATAGATTCTATAAAAGAAAATCTAATGGAAAGTATACTTTGGATACCTACGAATTATATGAAGCTTTCCTGCAAATTGGTTTAAAAGAAGAACAAATAAATGATTTTGTAAAACAAAGACAGAAAAATATATTGGATAATAGATTTTGGAAAAGTATAGGAAATTTACATTCCGTTGTTATTCACATGATACCACTTTCCTTCTTTAATTCCACAATTGATAACTTCTCAGGTGATCATTTAAAAAACATTTTCATTAACCAATTGAAAGTTCCCGGGCATCATAGTTACAGTTATCGGTATTGTTTAGAAGGATTTCACTTATTTTCAAACGGTCCTTCAGATGTTCCTCACCAAATAATACCATATAATCTTATTTTCCGCAACGGTTGTATTGAAAGCTTTACAAATGAAGCGATGTATGAAATGGAAGCAGGAAAACCGAACTTATATAGTGATGAACTTTTAAGAATTTTAAAAGAACAACTAGAAAATAATTTCAAATTGTATAAGACGATAGGAATTGACTTTCCTTTTTACTTATCAATAAAGTTTAATCACACTCGTAACTTAGGGTTAATAGATAATTCAGGCACTCGTTTGATTGGGAGATTTGAATATAATCACTTGGAGTTGCCAATTTCATTATTAACTGGTGAAATGACAGAAGTGAAAAAGCAAATAAAGAATATGTTAGATATTTTATGGCAAAGTTTCGGAGCAAATGAATGTTCGCAATTTGAGTTTGACAAAGTATTCGGAGACCTAAATTTGTAGAAAGGGTATACCGCCAAAAGTGTGTTTATAAATTGTGGCTAGGCGTTAGCATTGAACTTTAAATCGCTATTTTGCTTTTGTGGTTAATGAACCTGACATTTTTCAAATGCCACAACTTGATACCCAGGAAAAGTAATTCGTAAACCCGGAACCTCTAAAACTTCCAAAGTGAAAAGAAGCAAATTCATTTTAGCACTTATCTCTTGTGTTCCTATTACTGCACTTGCTAAATATAAAGAAACACTAACAAGACAGGATAAAGGCTTTAAGACTAATGCAGGAGAAGGAAGAACGCATGGGCACATACAGTTGAAAGGCGTTAACGCTAATGTTTTAGACTTGAAAGTTTCTGGTAAAGACACAGATGGGGATTTAGCGATTTTCGAGCAAACAGGGTTATCACCCAAAAGAGGAACACCTTTACATGTACACCATAATCAAGATGAAACTTTTAATGTTATTGAAGGAGAATACCATTTTATTGTTGGGAAAGAAAAATTTAAACTAACTGCCGGAGACACCATCTTCTTGCCCCGAAAGGTTCCTCATGCCTGGACACAGGTAAGCCAAAAAGCAAAGATGAACGTAATCGTTCAGCCAGCAGGTAAGCTGGAAGAGTTCTTTGTAACAATGGCAGCATTTAAAGGGGAACCATCGAAAGAACAGGTTGCAAAAATATTCTCAGATCATGAAATGGAAATTGTAGGCCCACCTTTATTAGTTGATTAAATAAAAATTTGACGGCATTTTCGTAAGCTAATAAATACATATTCTGCTACTTTATGACACCATTTGAAAAATACGACACATTCGGAAAAAGGTTTTTAGCAGGCCTAATTGATGGGCTTATATTTCTACCATTTGCTATTGTAAGTAATCGCTTTGAAGGTGCTGATAATAGAAACCTGTACATAATAATCATGTTTCTTTATATAATGGGCTGTACAGTTTATGTTGTAATTGGGCACGGCAAGTACGGTCAAACAATTGGCAAGCGACTGATGGGTATTAAAGTGTTGGATATAAGCGAACAGGATGTAATTGGATATAAAAGAGCATTTTATCGGGAGGCTGTATGGTTCTTTGCTGAAGTAATTGGATTAATATATTTATTAACTACAGTTGATGATTCTAACGGGCAGAATTTGAATGATACAACGTACGAGAGCTATGTAGACATAACGGTTAGTGTGTGGTTTCTGTTAGAGCTTATTACTATGTTTTTTAACAAAAAACGTAGAGCACTGCACGACTTTATTGCTGGTTCTGTTGTGGTTGACCTTAACGAGATGAAAAGAGAAGATTTGCAAAAGCGGCAGGAACAATTGCTTACTTCAATTGAAAGCAACTAGAAAGGCCACTAACAAATGTGTAGATGCGATGCGAGCTGAAGAATAAGATTGAGCGATTATCTTTATTACACGACATTTTTCAGGAGGAGTTTTTCAAATGCCAGGTCTAAATAAACACAAACAGCCTTGTGGGTAAGTAGGCTATTATAAGAGCCAGTCAGTTGTAGCGCTTTCTCAACCACTACACTCCCAACAACTAAACTTTCTTAATACTTGAAAACACCAAATGGTCGAGAAAAGAAATAATTGCAGATTCTTGTTTTACATTACCAAAATCGGTTAAAGATGGAAGATTGTTCATAAAGAAATTCTGAAAGTGTGCCATTTCAATTATAGTTGAGGCCAACGATTTTGGGTACTTATATTTAGGATTGCATTCCCGAACGATATTTCCTATTATGCCGCAAAGGTCTTTATAAGGTTTAAAGAATTCCTGTTTATTATCCTCGCCTACCTGTTTGGTTAAATATGCCTTTGACCCTTCCGATATAATGATTTGGTGCAAAAGGCTTTCATTTAAATAATTGGTTTGTTCATCATCAGCTACTGCAGACGCCAGTAACTTTATTATCCTTTTTAATTTTACTGTTGGGTCTTTTATATTATTAGTGTGAAAGCTGATCTGGAATTCGAGCCACCCCCAATACCAACAGGTGAGGTACACCAACAATTTATGCTTGTTTTCAAAATACCGGTAAATACCAGCCTCTGTAGTTTTAATATCTTCTGCCAGCTTCTTAAAAGTGAAAGCTTCGAAACCGTTTTTATAAATTAGTTCAACACTATGCCTGATAATTTTTTTGCCAAGTTCCGATCCTTCGGGGTTTCTTAAAAATAGCGCCTCGTTCATTCTTATGTGTAACTGCAGCTTCATTTCATCTTCTATTAATTAGCCAAAGGTAGAATAAAAATGTTTTACAATTATTTATGATAGCAATACTATCTATACAGGTATTAATACTATCTTCGTAAAAATTAAAGCTCACCAAATGCTATTAAACAAAACAATACCTGCTGCCTATATATTTCACAAGGTAAAGTCTGAAGTTTTGTATGTTTTGATTGTATCAATAGCCGTTCTGTTACTTACAGATAAATACCAGGAGCTGATACCCGAAATGCCTTTAACAATACCAGCATTTATAGGAACAGCTATTTCGATTTTGCTGTCGTTCAAGTTAAGCCAATCATACGATAGGTGGTGGGAGGCAAGGAAGGTGTGGGGAAGCATTGTTAATGACTCACGCAGCTTTGTTATTCAGTTACACTCATTGACGGCAAAAGGTAATGATGCTGTCATAAAAAAAATAGCCTTCCGGCAAATTGCCTGGTGTTATTGTTTAGGGCAATCCATCAGGGGATTAAACCCGACTGAAAATTTGGAAAGCCATATTTCTGCGGAAGAAATTGAGGCAATTAAGCTGCATAACAATAAATCATTAGCGCTGCTACAATTGCATGGCCAGGATATAAAAGAACTTAAGGAGAAAAATCAGTTAGATATATTTTCACAAATACAATTAGATAATACCCTTGTGCGGCTCTGTGATGCACAAGGCAAGTGTGAACGAATAAAGACGACAGTGTTTCCCGTTACTTACAGATTGTTTCTTCACTTCATCATTTACTTATTCGTTGTTACATTGTCCATTGCGTTAAAAGATATAGCGGGCTATTTTGAAATTCCCCTCTTGCTGCTAATTTCCATCCCATTCTTTTTATTAGAAAAAACAGCAAAGCACATGCAAGACCCTTTCGAGAATAAGCCAACAGATACAGCGGTGACTGCTATTGCAAGAACGATAGAAATAAACATTAAACAGCTTTTAAAAGAAACGAAAACCCCGCAACCACATCAACCAGGTAAATTTTATTTAACGTAACAATCATTAAAAAACTAGAAATGAAAACATTAACGCAAGAAATGCAGGCAGCCATAACTCCGGCAATGGCTTTAGAACTATTAAAAGAGGGTAACAAAAGATTTATGAGCAATCTAAAAATCAATCGAAATCTCTTACAACAGGCAAACGAGACTTCTGACGGACAGCACCCGGTAGCAGTAATCCTAAGTTGTATTGATAGCCGAACTTCTGCTGAATTAATTTTTGACCTGGGGCTGGGTGATGTCTTTAGTGTTCGTATTGCTGGCAGTATTATAAACGAAGATATTTTAGGCAGTATGGAGTTTGGCTGCAAGGTCGCAGGTTCAAAAATAATTGTGGTTCTGGGACACACAAAATGTGGTGCAGTAAAAGGAGCTTGTGACCATGTAGAAATGGGTAATCTAACAGCGCTCCTTACCAAAATAAGACCTGCGGTAGATGATGAATTGACGACAAAAGAAAACCGGAATTCAACCAATAGCGAATTTGTTGAAAAAGTGGCAATCATTAATGTTAAACGCACGGTTAAGTCAATAATAGAAAGGAGCCCAATTTTAAAAGAAATGATAGAAAAAGGGGAAATCGAAATTATAGGCGGGATACATAATATAACAGATGGACAAGTAACTTTTTTTGATGATACACTATTTGTAGCCAACTAAGAATTGGGGTGACGTTCAAGAAAACAAAAGAGTTATCAAGCTGATTTAGAACCTGGAAAATAAGAACTGTAGCAAACAAAGGTGTTATTTAGCGCCGACTGAAGAACATACTTGCAGCAATTTATCTTTATTCCACCTTCGTTTTAAAGCTGAAGTATTTTAAAGGCAGGGACCAAAAATTAAAACACATACAAGGTGAGCCCTTAGCAAAGGGACGCTAAAAGAGACTATACAAACAGGAATCAAAAGAATGGATATCAATCAACAGGCAAAATCAATAAGAATTTTTATAGGAGCAAAAGATTTCGAGATTTCAAGATCTTTTTACCAAGATTTAGGTTTTAAAGAGAGGGTTATCTCAGAAAAAATGTTACTTTTTACAAATGAAGGTTTGAGTTTTTACCTGCAAGACTATTATGTAAAAGACTGGATTGAAAATACTATGATCCTCCTCGAAGTAAGCAACGTTGACAAATACTGGATATTTTTACAACAACTGGAACTTGATAAAAAATACAACGATATTAAACTGAATACCGGTTCAGAAGAATGATTGGGAGGAAAGAATGTTTGCTGATTGACCCTTCTGGTGTGCTGTGGCACTTTGCAGAATTTACAACGATAGAAAGTATTGGTACAACTTAAGAGTGCGTAATGCTGGTGCTAGCACTCGCATCTGATACTTACTATACTAAAAGTAATTCTTCGGAAAAACACTTGCTGCTTACGAAAGAGCTCTAGTCATTTTAAACAGGCTCGTAATACTCAAAAGATTCCCCTAGTTAGGGGCGACGTCTTGTACCACAAGTGTCTTAGAAAAACTGTCGTGCAAGCCGGTAAAGCCGAAAACGTAGCTTAGTACATCGTGCGGCAATAAGCGAAGGATATTTCGAACGAGGAGCTTCCTTGCTGTGGGCTTGTTACCGTTTCTATCTACTACCGTAGTTCGCGTTAGGTATTTACCAGGCGCTTTGCGAAGAAAGAGTTCGAATAAAAAATAGTAAGCGACGTATACGACCGAAGGAGATACAGTAAGTAATAACCAGTAGAGCTTGTACGAAACAAACGGCAGTATCCTTTCAACAAACTAATCGAAAAGCAACATTATTAGCAGGTAGAGTACTGTATCAACTAACAAGTTACCTAGCCTTGCACCTTTATCTGCTGTCTGCATTAAATGAATAGATGGTATATTCATTAGAAGTCTAGTTAAATGGCAGAAAGGAACTTATCAACTCTTTACTGTAGTCATCAAATTTACTAACATGCAAGTAGCAAGGCCAGTATTTGTAACGATTGTCTTCTGGTAAAACTTTCTCTTTCCTTTCAACCCAGACAACACAAAAGAGCCCTCTTCCATTTCTTCATATGTTATCATTACTCCCTCTGCGGCGGCTACACGTTTCTTCTGGCTAAATTCATCCTGCAGGTGTTGCTGCAACTGCCCATTTAAGCGGGAACAAATTACCTGCAGGTGACTTTCATTTCTTTTTGTCTTAAATAAGATCATCGCTCCATTGGTGCTCCTCGTCTTATAAAAAAAGTAGTTAGGATAATCGAGTTGGTAGCCATAGCTGGTGTCAATTATTCTTTTATAGCTCGTTGTTTTTTTGGTCTGGCTTCGATTACCTGATCAAGTTTAGCGGTTGCAAACAATAGCCTTTTTTCCTTTGTTTCTAATTCCTTTTGCTTTAGTGCCCCATCTTGCTCTTTCTGCTGTTTGAGTTACAGGCAAAACAGATAGCAATGAGTATTAAAAATTTAAAAAGTGATTTGAGTTTTGTAGTTGTCATCTTATTGTAATTACGTCGATTTGTTCAACTCTAAGTTGCTGATTGAACAGAATGTTTTGGTGCTCGATTAGCCACTTGGTACTTTAAACGAAAACGACAAAAAATTATTGGGATGAAGTGAACTTATGCAAAGAAGAAGTGGGTGAGAGAACAGAAAGAATTTTCTGACACTGAGCGCATGACAAAGTTAATGCTATAGATCAGGTGACTAGAACTAGTATATCTTTTGGCTTATGCGCATGTAATACACGCTGAGGATAGAAGGGTTATAACTTCTGTTGCTCACTTTTTTATAGATGCAATCTGTCTCTCCCTATTTATCTCCTACTAACTAAAAATTATGTTTTTGCTCTTATCAAGAGCGTGCAATTACAAACTCTTCATGGTTGCTACGTGCATAGCGCAAGTACAGGCACCGCATAGTGCAGAAGCAGGTGTATATGTACAAGAGTGCGACGCAACGATGAACAATTAAAGAACAAACGCCGGTAACAAAAGAATTATTAGAGCGCTTTTTGACTTTGCCAACAGTTATTGTTTTATACTAATTGCTTTAATTTCTTAGTGCGTTGGCTTTACTTGTTTTATACTTCCATCTATTTATGGTATACTAAGGATGAGAAAGTTTCTTTCTGAGCTGATACTTAGGTTATACCTAGAATTATAAACATAGACTTACTAATTCATAAACGTAGGGAGGACGCAATGAAGGGCTTAAAACTAAATGCTTCCTTCTTAATAAGCACCCTATAATTTTTAATCATACCATCAGTTTTTTTATCAGAACGGGGTAAGTAACGGAAACCTTTAATAGTTTGGGTGCTTCCTAAGTCAAGAACGAGTTTATGTGGATGCGACGGCTTTGCCCCTATTGACTGGCTCTGCCAAAACGTAGACTCCTGTTGATCGTAAATTTTATCAGCACCATAATTACCCGCAGTTACTTCTTCACTGCTCGCATATACTACCTTCCACTTTAACGTCGATAAATCATTGCCGTCTTCGCCAATTATTTCCAACTCTGCAAGAGTTGTTAACGGATCCTTTTGCTTTTGTGCACTTAGTGCTTCGAAACAGAAATATCGTCCTTGCACTGCGCTTGCAAAGGTTACCTCCTTCCATCCTGCTCCTTCATCGAAAGTACCAGTGTGCGATGGCACTTCTCCTGCGAGGTTAAGTGTTTGTCCTTTTTCTTTATGCAATAAAGATTCATCAGGGTTTATCTTATCTAATATTGGTTTTGATAATCCTGCCACTTTTGTAACTGTAGGTTTATCTACTTCAAGAATAATTATCTGGTTCTTACCCTTCTTTAGCCATACACCGGGCACATACATTGTTTGTTGGGGTCCTATCTTCCAAAACCTACCCAGGTTATATCCATTAACCCAAACCATACCTTTTCCCCACGTGCTTACGTCAAGAAAAGTATCACCAGTCTTAGTTAAATTGAAAGAGCCTTTATACCAGGAAGGACCATTAGCTTTTGCAGTACTATATTTTAAATCTCTCTGGAAAGCATAATCAACGGGAAAATTATAAACTTGCCAATTGGTCAATACTTTTTTATTCTCTCCATTAACTATCTCAACCTTTTCTGTTATTCCCTTTCTATCCAATATTGCCGCGCCATAGTTAACCCTGCCTGTTGCTTCAACCAAAATGTCTAATATTGCATTAGCACTAACAGCAGGAATTTCAATCGTATTATCGCCCCTTCTTCTATCAAGCTTTCCAATAACTTTTCCGTTAATAAATACAGTACCCCAATCGTGCACTTCTGTTATTACTAACTTCTGTTTCACCTTTGATAAAGGCAAGCGCGTTCTATATAGAACCCGTCCCCATCCCTGGTCAAACTCTTCAATTGGTTTTATATCAATCGTTGTTTTTGACGTAGGTAAGTTGGTAAACAATGAAGCACTTTGTTTCAACTCAAACGCTGGAATTTCTATCGCTTCCTTCATTTCGGGAATTGGACCTAATGATTCACCGTCCTGCAAATAATTTTTCAGAAGATCCCGTACAGCAAAAAACTTATCTGTTGTTTGCCCCTGTTCATTTATTGGTGCATTATAATCGTAAGAAGAAACCATCGCAGAATAAGGAGGTGCATTAGCGCCACCCCATTGACCAAAAGAAGTTCCACCATGTGCCATGTATAAACTAAAAGATATTTTACGATCCATCATATCTTTTAAACTGCCTATAAAGCTGCTGATAGAACGTGTTTCATGTGGCCGCCCCCAATGATCAAACCAACCAGTCCAATACTCACTGCACATTAGCGGCGATGTAGGATAGAGTTCCTGGAAAGTTTTGAACTGTAAATCTATATTAGAGCCTGCACCAAAATTTAATGTTGTAGCAACACCGTCTAATTTGTACTTATTAAAGTTCGACGACCAGTCGCAACGAAACAATTGAACCTTATCAAAACCTCCAGCAATTGTAAGGTCACGAATGGCTTCCATATACTTTTGATTTGACCCATAAGTAGCATACTCATTCTCCACTTGCACCATTATAATGTTACCGCCATTCTGAATTTGCAATGGTGCTAGCTGCTTCCCAGCTTCTTTAAAAAACTTACCGGTTCGCTCCATGAAATACTTATCAGAGACGTCTCGAAGCTTTATATCTTTTTTCTTCAAAAGCCACCAGGGTAATCCCCCCATCTCCCACTCCGCACATACATAAGGGCCGGGACGAACAATGCAATACATGCCGTTTTTTTGCACCAACTTCACAAATGCAGCTACATCATTTTGTCCCGCAAAATCAAACTCATCCTGCTTCTGCTCATGCAGGTTCCAAAACAAATAAATACAAATTGTATTCATCCCCATCGCCTTGCAAAGCTGTAGGCGATGCTCCCAATATTCTTTTGGAATGCGGGGATAGTGCAGTTCGGCTGCACGAATTACAAACGGCTTACCATTTAATAAAAATTCTTTATTACCAGTCGTAAAGGTGCCCTGTGCTTCCGCAGTACAATAGCTAATGCAAAAAATTAATAAGCAAATAAATAGTCTTCTCATTTATATAATTGTTACTGGTCCTCGCATATCTCCGATACTAAAACTATGATGTTGGCCTAACTTGGTTTTTGTGGCGTAAATAGAAAAGCTATCACTCCTCTGCTTACAAAATTTCCAAACTTAATTTCAATTACACTGCTCTTAAATAAAGTCTTATTTGTAATCCAGCATTTGTTGGCCATTTAGCTTCGGTTGTGTCACTCACTTGTACTGTATCTTTTTATGGCACCTTTCTCCCAACCTTTGTTTTAAAACCCAGGCTTCCACTCGAGCACCTGTATCATTTGTGGTGGTATATTCGCTTTCCCTTCCCCATCAACCTGTTGCACATTTTGAATAAACAGGTTAAGGATTTTCTTTTGTTTCCAAAGCTCTGTATCGTACGAAGGTTCCCATGAACCAACAGAAGTATTAGTAAGATCAATAACGTTCCAATTCCCCTTCGTTATGTCTTTTGTAGTTGCTGCAGACACTTTCCAACCCCTCTCTTCATCTCTAAAGATTATTGCTGCAGCAAGCGTATTACCACTTGGCCAGGCAACAATTTGCGGCCGGGCAATAGGAATAGCTTTAGTGCCTGTGCCACTTAAACTAAAAGCGGTTTTACGAAAGCCAAGATTTGTGCTTTGCCAGTTATTTCCGGCTTTATAAATAAGCCGGTACTGGGGTACAAGTGAACCATCATCACGCCAATAACTTGCTATGTAAGGATTCCCCAAGGCATCAGCAAACATTGAAGTTTGATTGATCAATTCTGATTTCTGTGGGATCTTTACTGCGTACTCAGCAGTTGTTGCATTGATAGGTAAACCATATTTCTCTCCCGTTGATTTCTCCCATGTTACTCCTCCATCTGTTGAACGGGCATAACACAAATCGTGGTTGCTCGCTACATCAGGAGATTCACGCCATACCCACGAAATGTGAATGGTGCCTCTTGTATCTACACACGCTTGCCAATAGGCATTTCGTTGCCTTTCTCCATCAATAAGGTTTGAGTGCAGTTGTGTCCACAGCTTCGTTTGCAAGTTGTATTTATTTATCACGATGTTGCCCTGCCCAGAACCGCCATCTCTATAAAAAAACAGCAAGCTTCCATCTGGCATTTTGTGGAACTCGGGATAGCTTACGCGTCCTTCAACCTTACCCGTCATCGGTAATTTTTCTGTAAGTGACAAGGAACCGGGGGCTATACTTTTTGCATACCGCAGTGGATTATTATGATGATCCCAGGCTAGATGGAGATATCCATCACCATCCACAATTAAACTGATCATGTTATGAGCATCGCTTGCATTGCCCTGGTATTTTGTCTTTACTAGTTCCCAGTCTTTCGATCCGCTCTTTCGCTTTCCTACCACAACAAACCTTTCAGCATTATAAAAAGCTATGTATTGAACATTGCCGTGAGTAGCTAAAGAATTCTTTCTAAAAACAACTGCATTTACTGAATTGTTGGCCCAGCCGCTATCAACATTTACCATGATGATAGGCCTCAACATTGTTCTCTGGGATCTGCAGCCAGTAAGGGATAGAAAAAATAAGCCCGGCGTTAAGGACAATATTAAAACACGTGCTACTCGTAAAAATTGTCTCAAAATTTTTAAAGGTGTTTAAATTAATAAACCTTAATCGAGGTTAGTACTAAAGCTGCTAATTGCGATGCCGACGAACGTAATGCGACGCAACGATGATGCCACTATAACTGATGCTTGCTTCCACCAGGTTAAAAATAGGGGTTACTGCCTTCTTAAAACTTTTAATGTGTAAGTAAAAAAAGCTCCCGTTTGTAACTCTTTCTGCACGAATGAGCGGAGATAAGAAAATTGGGCTTTTATTTTCTTAGTATAGGCGCTACATGGCTACCTAACAATCCTATTGAATGCAACAGTTTTTCGTGTGATAGTTTAGCGTTGTCCATTTGAAATGTAACCCTTGATATACCGCCTAGCGCTTCACTATGTCTCAATATTTTTTCAGCTACTTCTTCAGGGCCACCAACTAACAATGCACCTGTTTTGCCGTTCTGTGCATTGAAGTGCGCTCTCGTAACAGGTGGCCATCCTCGTTCTTTTCCAATACGGGTGAAGGTTTCGGCATAGCCGGGATAAAAATCGTTAATGGCTTCTTCTGTTGTGTGAGCCACATAACCAATAGAATGTAAGCCAACCTTTAATTGATCGGGTGAATGCCCCGCTCTTTTGCCTGCTTCCCGGTAAAGGTCAACAAGAGGTTTGAAGCGGTGAGTTTCTCCACCAATGATGGCCACCATTAAAGGAAGCCCAAGCGTACCTGCACGGGCAAATGATTGCGGTGTACCCCCTACGCCTATCCATACAGGTAGCTTTTCCTGGAAAGGCCTTGGATAAACGGGCTGGTTATTAAGCCCAGGACGATACTTACCCGACCATGTGACATACTCGTTATCGCGTATCTTAAGCAGTAAGTCAAGCTTCTCAATAAAAAGCTCGTCATAATCCTGCAGGTTTAAACCAAACAGCGGATATGCTTCTATAAATGAACCACGACCAACAACCATTTCAGCACGACCTTTTGATATCAGATCAAGTGTAGCAAAATTTTGAAATACCCTTACCGGGTCAGCAGCACTTAATACAGTAACCGCACTTGTAAGGTGTATTTGTTTTGTACGCGATGCGGCTGCAGCTAGTATCATTGTTGGTGCCGAATCTAAAAATTCTTTACGATGGTGCTCTCCTATTCCAAATACATCAAGTCCTGCTTTGTCGGCATGTTCTATTCTTTGAAGCAGCAGGTTTAATGCATCAGCGCTGCTGGTTGACGTACCTAAATCTGCTGCTGCGAAACTGTCTATTCCTATTTCCATTATTCTTTTTTTATACAATTATATTATGCCGCTAAACGAGCCAAAGGCCCGGTCATTTTTTCTTTTACAAATGTTTTGCTTCCCATTAATCTTTTGATTAATTCCGGAAAACGTATTGTAGGCGTAATACAAACCAAAGATTATATGATCAGCGGTGCAAAGATAGGCTGCTTAGGTTCCCGTTGCGAGCCAATTACACATCGAAATAGCCACAAGAAGTAGCCTACCAAAATATGGTAAGTAGAAAGATAAATAACAAAATAGAAAGCTTTAGGAAAGTAATTTTCTCTAAACAACTTTGCACAGCTAGTGATTCTCTGAGGAACACTATTAGTGTTGCTTCCCTTAAAAGCGGCAGTTACTCCATCAGGATTGGCAAGGGTAATAAGGAACAAATAGCTTTGAAGTTTGAGAAGATGTAGTTTAAATCGTTAGTTTGCTTAAGAGAATAAAAAAATAAATAAGTTTGGCTTATTTTAAATTAAAAGTCCCGTTCTTACTTTTTCCAGTTTTGGGGTAGTAGGTTAGCGATGTTGCTAGTGTTGTATACATGCATCCGCTCTAAAATATCTTTTTGCCAATCGTAGGGATTAATATTATGGAGACGGCAGGTAGCAAAAAGGGAATAAACCTTTGCGGCTCGCTGCGCTGCATCGTGGCTTCCTGCAAAAAGATAATTTTTACGACCCTATAGCTATCGGTCTTATCGCATTTTCAACAGCGTTGTTATCCATGTTAAGTAAGGGATCGTTAGCATAAGTACTTAACTTATTCCATCGCGGCAGGCTATAAGCCATGGCTTGTCCTATTGGGCTTTTTGGTAACACTTTTACATGCTCTTCTGTCATCCAGTCTTTCAATTACATTAGAATAGGAACGATCCTGTTGCCTTAGTTGAAGTATGACTTCAGCGCTTAATTCCTCATCCTTAATTCTTCCCTCTATTGCATATAGTTTTTGAAACATACTTAATGCACATTATTTCTTGGCTTTATCATTTTCCAGTGTTTCATTAAACTACGTCTCCCTTGTACCATGCAATGAATAAGGTTTTTGCCTGCCCTTTTATCAAAGTCCTCGTAAGGCTGCATATCCATCTGTTTGGAAATGACCCTTGTAGTCTTTTAAAATATCATCTTGCCCTGCTGAGGATAAAGCTAATTATCATTCTTCACATACCGATTGATTAAAACCTGATTAATCACTGATTAAATCAAAACCTTCTACTCTATGTCTTATTTCACTTCCTTCATTCTTAAATGGAGAGATTATTAAACATTGTTTTTTCTTGATTTTTTGTCTTTGCTTTCTTGTTTAATATTAAAATAAGTAAGGGTGAAATAGTGGCAAAAAAAAGTGAAAACAACAAGGGTCTCAGTAATTCTACTGAGACCCTTGACAATCATCTATGCAAATATGTGACCGCGTTAGGATTCAAACCTAAAACCTTCTGATCCGTAGTCAGATGCTCTATTCAGTTGAGCTACGCAGCCTTCCCGTTTGGGGTTGCAAATATAAGAGTCATATTTTTTTTGGCAAAAGTTTTTTTGGGTTTCGGGGGAAATAAAAGCAAAGATTTTTTGAATGAAATATTTATTTAATGTGGGGAAGGGGTGAATTATGAACACAAAGTACAAGAGAGTGACACAACGATGTTGAGTAATGAACTTCTGCTGGTCAGCAATAAACAAACAATACCGTAGCAGCTTTTCAGCAAGTGATTCTTAAAAGTTGTAACAATAAAGGTTAAAAAAATGGCTTTTAATTTTAAAGGCACAGGTTTTGTAAAAATGTGGGATATGAAAAATCTATTCTACACATTATTTATTGTTGGCTCTCTAATATCATGCAAAAACAATGGTAACAATGAAGGAGATGGTGACACAAAAGAGGAAAAAGATAAAAAAGTAACTTCGAGAGACTTAAGTATTTCAAGAGAAAATGCCTACAACGACCTTTTTTTAGATAGTATGGCAGTCGCTGACTATTTACAAAAAAATGAGTTTGATGAGAAAACTGAAAGACGAATACTAAGCTTTTATAATTCAAGAAATTACCAGTTTGCATGGTTCTCAAGCGATGGTCTGACCGAACAAGCCAGGGGTTTCTGGAACTTATACTCTTACGACGCTACCCACGGTAATGACAGTTTGCCGCAGGACAAAAAGCTTGATAAGAAAATGGATAACCTGCTGGCTGCAGAATCTCTTTCTATTAGCGAGAAGGACCAGTCTTATATTAATACAGAACTTACACTCACACATCATCTTGTTGAGCATACGCTTAAAGTTTATGAAGATGGATTTGTAAAGAGGAAGGAGATGGAAAGGTTTGTACCATCTAAAAAAGTAGATGCCATGTTTGTGGCTGACTCTCTGTTAACTAAAAAGCATAAAGATGATAAATACTACGAAGACGTAAATGACTCTTACAAGAGATTAAAAGAGCAATTGAAGAGGTACAACGACATTGCTAAAAATGGAGGATGGCCAAAAATACCTGCCGATAAAAAGATTTATAAAATAGGAA
>JAQBNN010000002.1 GCA_028288505.1 Segetibacter sp.
TACTTCGAGATCAACAACCTGCAATCGCTCTTTAGTACCATGAAGCGTGAAGGCTGGACACCCGCTTTCATTAGCGGGAAAATTGATGAATACGTAAAGAGCCTTGATGCCCGTGACGAATACATCTGCAAAAGAGCAACGGCCAATTATAAGAAAGGAGACATAAGAACGGATAAGATTGCAGAGGCTTGCGATAAAGTGGAAAAGCTACGTGCAGCAGTAAATGAATTTGACAGGTTTCAACAGTTGATGCGTACCCGCAATCGTTACGATTTCGACGATATGATCAACTGGGTGATCAAAGCATTTGAAGAAGACACGCAATTATTACTGCGCTACCAGGAGCAGTATTTATACACGCTGGTTGATGAATACCAGGATACCAGCGGTACGCAAAACAAGCTGGTTCAGTTGCTAATTAACTATTGGGAAAAGCCAAACGTTTTTGTAGTGGGAGATGACGACCAAAGTGTTTACCGTTTCCAGGGAGCGAACGTTGAGAACATGCTGGCGTTTGCCCAAAGCTATAAGCAGGATTTGTTGACTGTTGTTCTTACAAGTAACTATCGCTCTGTACAGCCGGTGCTTGATATTTCAAAATCACTTATTGATAATAATCTTGAAAGGCTGATAAACCAAATAGATGGGCTTAGCAAAGAACTTATTTGCTGCAACGATAAGTGGAAAACAATCAACGATGCCGATTGCTGCCCTAAGATAAGAGAATACGAAAGCCAGCGTCAGGAGATGATTCATGTAACTCAGCAGGTAGAAAAACTATTGAATGAAGGTGTTGAACCGAAAAGGATTGGCATTATCTACAAAGAGAATAAATACGGGGAAGAATTAGCGCTATACTTCAAGCTTAAAAACATTCCTGTTTATAGCAAACGCAAACTCAATATTCTTGAAATTCCTTTAGCTAAAAAGATAGTTCTGTTGCTGACATACCTTGCTGCCGAACATGAAATTCCTTACGGTGGTGATGAGATGTTATTCGAAATCTTACACTTCGACTTCTTTAATATTCCACCAATTGAGATAGCTAAGCTAAGTGTTGAGGTCTCTGAGAAAAAGTATAATGATAGGACCATTTCATTAAGAAGCCGCTTAGTTGAAAAAGCAACGAAGCCGCCGAAAGATTTATTTGATCAGGGATTACATAAAGGCTTAAAAAAAGCAAGCGCGATTTTAGAAAACCTTTTAGCAGAGGTGCCTAATGTTACTTTACAAACGTTGTTTGAAAGAATCATCAGGGATGCAGGTGTACTAAGCTACATAATGCAAAGTCCCGAAAAGATTTGGATGATGCAGGTACTTACGGGCTTGTTCGATTTTGTAAAAGAAGAAACTCGTCGTAATCCTTTGCTTACGCTTAGCGGCTTGATCAACATTTTCGACCTGATGAAAAAGGAAGACCTACCGCTTCCTTTGGTACAGGTAAGTGGTAGCGATAAAGCCGTTAACCTGCTTACTGCACATGGCTCAAAAGGGTTGGAATACCAGTATGTATTTTTTACCGGCGCCAATGCGAGTAGCTGGGAAAAGAAACGCAAGCCAGGCGGCGGTTATACCTTCCCTGATACCATGTTCACATCGGTGCCAAAGAGTAAGGAGGAAGAAGAATTACGTCGCTTGTTTTATGTAGCATTGACGAGGGCAGAGCAGCATTTATACATTTCGTACAGCCGTTATAAAAACGACGGCAAGCAACTGGAGCCCTCTATGTTTCTTGCAGAAATACAGGAGAAGAATATTTTGACCATTGAACCAGTAACCGTTGATTTTTTAGTACAGGCAGAATTTGCAGCACTACAATTTATTGACGGCTTACAACCTGAAATAGAAAAAATAGAGGAAGACTTTATTACCAACCTGCTCGACAAGTTTGTAATGAACGTAACTGCTCTGAACAACTATTTGAAGTGCCCGTTGGAGTTTTATTTCAATAACCTTGTAAGGGTTCCATCAGGTAAATCGGAGGCTACAGAATTTGGTTCGGCCATTCACCATGCGCTGCAAAAGTTGTTCGAAAAGATGCAGCAGAACAACCAAAAGTTCCCGGGCAAAGAGGAGTTTATAAAAGACTTTGAATGGTACATGCAGCGTCACCGCGAATGTTTTACAAGAGAACAATACAACAGGCGAATGGAATATGGCCACGAAGTGCTTGGCAAATACTACGAAAATTACATCACAACATTTAACCGTATAGTTGTTATCGAGAGGCTGATAAAAGGTGTTGTGGTGAAAGGCGTTCCGCTTAAAGGCAAGCTCGATAAAATTGAGTTTGACGGCAAGAATGTAAACGTGGTTGATTATAAAACCGGTGACATAGAAAAAGCATTACCTAAACTTCAGGGGCCTAATGGAAAGGAACCTTTAGGTGGTAGCTATTGGCGGCAGGCCGTGTTTTATAAAATACTTCTCGACAACTGGGAGCAGCGTGATTGGCAGGTAGTAAGTTCAGAATTTGATTTTGTGGAGCCCGATAAAAAGAAGGTCTACCGCAAAGAAAAGATCGTCATCAGCCCGGCTGATATTACCACCGTTACGCAACAAATAAAAGAGGTTTGGGAGAAAATTCAAGCGAGGGAATTCTACACCGGTTGCGGTAAAGAAGATTGTCACTGGTGCAATTTTGTAAAAAACAACAACATGGCTGTTGCATTACACGAAGCATATGAAGAAATTGAGCAAATTTAGTTATGGCTGATTTTGAGATGGCTGATGTGTAATAGCTGATTTTGAGATTTATGATGTAAGAATAGCTCAGGTGATATTTTTGTTACCGGCATTAGTAACCTAATCATCTTTACTTGCGTCGCACTCTTGTACTATCATTTCTCTATTCAACTTTTTTTACGATCGTAAAAGTTGAAAAGCATGTAAACAAGTTTTGCGCTTTGCAACGTTTGCTCAATAGCATTACCCAAAGTACAAGAGTGCGACGCAAGAAAAGTATAATAGTAGTAATGCAGCTAGGCTCCATAAAACCCTTAAAAATCTTCTTGTGAAATCCTCTTTTCGATTTTTAATTTTGCATTTTTCATTTTTGCATTGCTCCCCTTAATTTAACAATTGAATTTACCCCTGCAACTTATGTTTGCAGATACTATTTTCCTGAATGAGAAAAAATTATACTTCCTGGCTTTTATATGCACTTGCGGGTTTCTATTTTATGGTAGTAAGTGCTGGCTGCGCCAATATCGTTCCTCCAACCGGGGGCGCAAGAGATAGCTTACCACCACGTCTTATAGTGGCCACGCCTTTCGACTCGTCTACCAATTTTAAAGGCAACAGGATCACGTTAACTTTTGATGAGTTTGTAGAAGTGCAGAATGCATTTGAAAACGTAATAGTATCTCCAACGCAACAAAACACACCTACCATCGATTATAAACTTCGCACAGTTAGTGTACGGCTGAGGGACACACTTGAACCTAACACAACTTATTCAATCAACTTTGGTGACGCGATAAAAGATGTAAACGAAGGCAACGTGTACAAGGCTTTTACTTACGTGTTTTCTACCGGTAACACAATTGATGAATACATAGTTAGAGGAAAGGTTGTGCTTGCCGAAACAGGCGCAACAGATAGTACGCTAATTGTTGTATTGCATCGCAATATGGATGACAGCGCGGTTGCGAAAGAAAGGCCTCGTTACATTACAAGGGTTGATGGACAAGGTAACTTTCAATTCAACAATTTGCCGCAAGGCCGGTTTGCTATTTATGCAATACCCAGTGGTTTTTCCCGCAGGTACGATGATACAACCAAGCCGTTTGCATTTGCCGACACAGCCATTGTAACAGGACCCGAGGACAAGCCGATTACTTTATTCGCTTATAGTTTACCTAAGGTTGAACCTGCTCCTGCTGCTACCGGGGCGGCACCCGCTGCAGGAAGAAGAGCAGGAACAGCGAGGGCTGCGCAGGAAAAACAACTCAGTTATTCCAGCAATGCAGAAGGTGGCCGCCTTGATCTTTTGAGTGACCTGCAATTAAACTTCGTACAAAAGATAGCCACCTACGATAGTAACCGCATTACCCTTACTGGTGCCGACTTCAG
>JAQBNN010000003.1 GCA_028288505.1 Segetibacter sp.
GTCCTATTCAAGGAAGGGTTAGCAGGTACTATCAAAGCACGATGGGCTTGCATTACTTCCATTTGAGCTTTTAGTTCAGCAACTACATGTCCCCGTAAAACAGAATCGATTTTTTTGTAAATAAACTTGGGATGTAATGCTAAAAGATCGGTAGTGATTTGCTTAATCTTACCTACTGCATCATCTTCTTTTATTGAGCGGGTATTAGCAGATATAATTAATAGCTCTGCTTTTGTATTCACGTCAACTTCTGTTGCAATTTCAGCCTTTAGTCCATACTTCAATCCTATGCCGCCAAGTTCTGCTGCACCAGTAAGATCATCTGCTATTACAGCTATCATTATGCTGGTTGACTTTCGTTTACTTTATACTTACTTAATTGTACCGCCGATTCAATTGCTAACGTCATTGCATCAGGGCTTGCAACGCCTTTACCTGCTATTTCAAAAGCAGTTCCGTGATCTACTGATGTACGGATGATTGGTAGGCCCATAGTTATGTTTACGCCCTTCACACTATCCATCTGTTTCTTTTCTGCGTTCCACTTGAAGCCCGAGAGCTTAAAAGGAATGTGCCCCTGGTCGTGGTACATAGCCACTACTCCCCCATAGGTGCCGGTTGCAGCTTTCGCAAAAAGCGTGTCAGGTGGTACAGGACCTTCAACATCATAACCTAACCGTTTAGCTTCTTCAACAGCAGGCAGAATTTCAAGATCATCTTCTGTACCGAATAGGCCGCTATCGCCAGCATGAGGATTAAGTCCTGCTATTCCTATTCTCAAATTCGTTTCTCCTAATTGTTTTAAGCCAGCGTGCAATAGACTTATTACTTCAAGTATTCTATCCTTCTTTACCAAATCGCATGCTTGCCTTAATGATACATGCGTAGAAACATGGATCACTTTCAAGTTATCTTCTACCAGCAACATTGCGTATTTTCTTGTACCTGTATAATGGGCGTAAATTTCTGTATGTCCAGCATAGTGATGTCCGGCTTCGTTAATTGACTTTTTATTTATAGGGCCTGTTACCGTTGCATCTATCTCTCCAGCGAGAGCAAGGTCAATTACTTTCTTCACTGCTTCAAAAGATGCATTGCCTGCCATCGCTGAAATTTGTCCAAACTGCAGTTGTTCCAATTCAACATTCTTTAGATCGTACACATCAATAACTCCAAATTCAAATTGAGCTTCAGATACATTGTCTAGGGCATTAATAGTTGCATCTAGGTTTAAACGCTGTATAATATGCTCAAACACTTTTGCATCACCTACAATAAGTGGTTTACAGATTGAGTAAATGTTTTTATTCAATAATGCTTTAACAGCTATCTCCGGACCTATACTTGCCGGGTCGCCCATTGTAATTCCTAATATTGGTAGACTATTCATGTAGATCGTTTATGTTGTTATTGTTTCACGCAAAGATGGCAAGGAGCAAATGCCCAAAGTATACCGGTTATTGGCGTATTCTTTCTTTGTGTCTTGTAAGTGAAAATTTATAATTGTATTTGTTCTTTATTAATAATTTCTTTCAACACATTTACGAGCTTTGTTTCCTCTTCCTGGGGCAAGTTTTGGAGAGGGGGCATAACAAACTGTTGGCAAAGGCCTGCTTCTCTCATTAGTACTTTTAGTGCCCACAGCGATTCACCAAGCGTTCTTCCTTTTTGATATAGGTCTCCAAGTACGTCCGATAAGCTTTGTAACTGGTATGCCTTACTTTGATTGCCTGCTTCTACGGCTTGTACCATTTCGTTGTAAATAGAAGGCATGAGATTTCCCGTGCTTGGTATCAATCCATCACTTCCATTTATTAAAGCTTCTGCTGATTTACCGGCCCAACCTAAAAAGTGAACAAAGTCTTCTCGTTTTGACCATAGCTCTAGCGACTGCTTTAATCGTTCTTCACTACGTTCTGAATCTTTTGTTCCTACAATATTTGGGTGGTGGCTAAGCTCATTTATCATGTCAATTGGTATTGACATGTGAGTTGTAGCAGGAATGTTATAAATAATTAATGGGCCTGGAATCGCATCTGCCAACTGCTCGAAGTATTTTTTTACCTGGCTGTGTGATAGGGCGTAATAAGATGGAAGGTTTGCAGCAACAACATCAACCCCTTTATCAAAACAATATTTTGCCAGCTCGACAGACTCCTGGAAAACATTTGCAGCGATGCCTGCATACAATACTGTTCCTGCCTTTTTAAGTTTTGTTGCTACGTCTATAAAGTCCTTTTTTACTTCTGTTGGAAGAGATGCAGCTTCCCCTGTCGTACCAAGCATGAAGGGCATTACATTATGTTGGGAGAAGTTGTTGAACATCTTCTCAACTGCTTCATGGTCGATTTTGAAGTTTGAGGTAAGTGGTGTTATTGTTGGTACAATTACACCTGAATATTTTTTAGTTGATTTCATGTTTCTTTTATTATTTATCTACTCGTCATTGCGATGCATGAAGCATGTTGCGATATTAAGTCCGTTTTAATTAGACAAGCAGGTTTGCTTAGTTGTTGCTCTTTACAATGTGGTTTGCTTTTTTGTGGTATTGCTGGCTAAGTTGCTACTTGAAATGACGGTTGAACTATTCACGCTTAGGTACTAAGTTTATTTTGGGTTAATAAGAACTTGGCATTTTGGCCCGTTTGCTGCTTTGGATTATGTTTCTTTTTGGTTAAATAGAGAACAACCAGTACAAGAGTGCGACGCAAGGATGATGACAAGAATTACCAATGCTGGCTACCCAAATTATACCTACACATTAATAAGCTGCTTCGTAAATATCAACAGCGTTCTGCACGTTTATGTGCCTTGGATTATTTTTAAGCAACCTCTGAATCTTCAATGCATCAACAGCCATTTGTGGTATTGCATCTTTGGGAATGTTTACGTCTCGTAACCTTGCAGGTACGCCACATTCAGCCATCAAAGATTTTACTTTTTGAATTCCTTTTTTAGCCGTTGCCAGGTCATCACTTTCTTTTGTGCATCCCATCGCCACTGCTACATTAGCATAACGGGCGGGGGCAGCAGGAAGATTATACTCCATCACATAAGGCAAGAGTAATGCATTGCTAAGTCCATGAGCCAGATGAAAGGTGCTACCGAGAGGATAGGACAAAGCATGCACACCGGCAGTGTTTACAGGGCCTAGGCAAAATCCTCCAAGCAAACTTCCCATTGCTACTTGTGTTCTTGCTTCTTCATCTTCGCCATGCTTAACTGCTTGCACAAGGTTTGCTGCTATCAATCGCATTCCTTCAAATGCATACATATCAATAAAGGGCAGGGCAAACTTGTTTGTGTAGGCTTCAAGGCAATGGGTGAGTGCGTCCAATCCTGTAGCGGCTGTAATAGCAGAAGGAACGCTTAGGGTTAGCAGTGGATCAACAATAACAACATCCGGCATCAGGTATGGACTGATGATGCCTTTCTTTTGATTGTCGGTACCATCAACTAGTATTGCATTGGGCGATGCTTCACTTCCTGTGCCTGCTGTAGCAGGCATGCAAATAAGTTTTTTCTTTCTGCCTTTAAGTAGGCCTATCCCAACGTACTCTTGCAATGTTTGCTCGTTCTCTAATTGGGCTGCTATAAGCTTTGCCACATCTAATACACTTCCTCCGCCGATGCCTATAACTACATCAGGATTGAAAGGAGTAGCATTTTTCATCAGTCTTTTAAAGTCTTCGAAAGTTGGTTCCTGCACGATGCTTGTATCAATCTCAACTTCAATGCTATTACTCTTAAGCTTTTCAATTATCGATTGGAGCTTTTGTAACAAAGGTTCAATGGTTACTATGAGCACTTTGTTGTATAACGAGCCAATGATCTCGTTGGGTAAAGTGTTTAAAGTGCCTTTACCAAAAACCAGTTTACCTGGGAAGTTAATTTGTAATGTTTGAGCTGCTTCCATTTATAATTCTTAATTTATTGGGTCTGCCGTTACTTCTACTGAGGTTGGGGCAATATATCCTTTATACTTTGGCCATCGGCCATCCTTAATCTTTGTCATTGTAAGCTTTGATGGATCAATCTTTACATACTTAATTTTCTGCCTACGCCAGGTATAAACCACATGTACCATTCCATCTTTCGATTGAATAACAGATGCATAGGAGTATTGGCTGATGGGAGAATCTTCAAGTATAAGTGAAGCATACCAGGTTTTGCCATCTTTACTTATTGCAACATTTAAAGGTGTACGTGGCCCTTTACCGTTCTTCAAACTATCATGAGGGCGAACATGGTTATAAACTACCAGATGTCTTCCATCTTTTAACGTAACTGCATCTGTACCTGAGTTGTTGTTTGGCAAGCCAGAAGGGGCAACTTGCGACCAGGTTTCACCATTGTCCCCCGACCATGATGTTATTAATGCTCTTTGTTTGCTACGTGCAAGCATCTGTAGCTTTCCATTTTTATGTACCAGTATGCTTGGCTGAATAATAGTATAATCAGTGCCTGTATTAATAGGTCCAATTTTCCGCCATGTCTTTGCTGTATCGTCCGATACTTCAAAATGCACTCTCCATCCCGGGCTTCCTTCTAAGCTAGCTGGTGCTATTATTTTTCCGCTGCTTAGCATTACTGGCTTGTTCTTTACAGGACCTAAAAAGCCTTCTTTTAATGCCACTCTTTCGCCCCATGTAACGCCGTTGTCTTTCGATGTTTTTACAAAAGCCTTCCAATCTCCAACGTTCTTCCCTATCTTATAAAACAACAACAAATCTCCATTTGGTACCAGAAATAATACTGGGTTATAACATGCTTTACGTGTTCCGTCTATCTTACCATCTGCCACTGATACAGGCACTGTCCATTTATTATTTTCCAATCTGCTCACCCATATTTCTACATCAGGATTTGCTTCTTTGGTTCCACCAAACCACGATGCTACTAAACCTGCAGGTGTCTCAACTATTGTTGCAGAGTGGCTCTCAGGAAAAGAAGCACTATTAAATAAAAATTCATCTGTTACAATTCCTTTCTTCCATTTTGGGGTTTGAGCTTCTGACACAAAAGTTATTAAACAAACCATTACTAATAAACATACTCTTATCATTACTTCCAGATCTTTGTTAATGTATAATTATGAGCCAGGCTAAAATGCTACTATTAAACATTGTTGCGTCGCACTCTTGTACTTATAGTATCATTGCTCGTCATTGCCGAGGAACGAAACAATCTGTTCTTTTGATTTTGGTCCAGTCACTCTGTTATTAGGCAGATTGCTTCGTCGTTCCCTCCTCGTAATGACGCAATTTTGACTTTTGCCATTTGACTTAACCTACTGCGCAGGCTTCGCTGCAGCCTTTTCAGCCGCTGCTTTATCTGCTGCCTTCTTAGCCTTAATTGCATCAGTATACTCTTTATACATCAGCTTCCAGCTTCTACCGTTGTTGTTTAGAAACTGTTCACTCTTTGTCTTATATATTTCAAAGATGGCAGAGATTTGATTCATGTTCTTGTAGTCGATCGCCTGTTCGCGAGCCTGCTTTAAAAAACCAAGTATTGTTGCTTCTTCTCTTTGGCTAAGGTTAGGAACAATAGCTTTATAACCGGCCATCGTAAAAGCCACTTTACCAATAGTGTATTTATCCTGTATAAGTTCTACCTGCTCCTCAGTTAAGTCTTTACGTAATCCACTCATTAAGTTTTCATGAACAGATTTAGGCATAGCAGAGTTTGCAATAACCTGTCTGTCTAAATCACTCAACTTATTGCCCGTAACAGGGTTAATGCCAGCAGGTACAGTGGCAGGTGAATGATCATTATGCCAATCACGAATAGTTTTAAGATGGGTAGCAATAACATCTTTCAAACGTGCGGCTTTAGCAGCATCGTTTAGGTTAAGCGAAGCAACCCACTCTGCCGCTTTAGCATCAACACCTTCATCAGATTTTACCTTCGCATTAGCAGACATTGTTGTTGCTGCTCCTGTTTGAGTTTGTGCAATTGATGATGTTGTTAGCATACATCCGGCCATTGCTATTGCAATAATTATGTTTGCTTTTTTCATTGTCGTTCAGTTAATAGTTGTTTTATAGTATTTTATATTTCACTTTAAAAAAGCGCTTAATAGTAGCACTGCAGATGAACGTAATGCGACGCAACGATGTTTAACCAGGGCTATTAGCTTGTTCCCAAAATAAAAAATCATCCTTCTTTAGTTCTAAAAGTGTAGGTACCCGAGCCCACTTCAAACACAGCATTGTTTCCTTCCATTCTTAAGAACTTAACGCCATCTGCTTTTGCAGCATCTTTACCACCTTCTGTAATAAAATTTGGAGGAGCTGGTATGTAAACAATAGCTTTAGTATTGCCTGGAATTGTAATATTCCACGACCACTTTACCCCTTCTCTCCATTCGCTTTTAATTAAACCATTTATAGAATGATAGGAAGCATTTACATAATTAAGTCCTTCAACAAAAGAAGGCTTCATTTCAATTTTCTTAAATCCAGGCTCAGCTGCTTTTATTCCGCCGAGGTTCTCGTAATACCAAACTATCAAATCACCCAACAACATCACATGATTTTGTGAATTCATTCTTGGATTAGCTGTGTTACCGTTCCACAATTCCCAAATTGTTGTAGCACCATTCTCGGCCATATAACCCCAGCTAGGATAAGTACGATTGGAAGCTAAACGATACGCAATATCGGCGCGACCATTATAAGTAAGCCAACGTAACAACCACTGGGTTCCTATAACTCCCGTACTTATATGACCATTATTTTCAATCATTATCTTATCGGTAATGTGTTTAAAAACAGCTTCCTTGTCACCTTCAGGAATGATATCAAAAGCCAGCGGAAGAATATTTGCCGTAACCGTATTGTTGCCATACTGCTTCGTCTCGCTATTATAAAAAGCTTTAGTAAAAGCTTCTTTAACTTTTACACCTAAAGCTTCAAATCCTTGTGCATCATTCTCCTTACCCGTTAGTGTTGCAAACTTTTTCATCAACTGAAGCATGTGGTAGTAAGTAGCAGTAGATAGCAACTTCGGCTCTGTAATTCTTGATGAATCTTTAGCATGAATAAGTTCAGGAGATTCAGGAGGCACACACCAATCACCATAACTGTCTTTAGTGATAATGTAATTCTTCATGTACTTGCCCTTCATGTAATTCATCCACTTCTTCATAGAGGGGTAATGCTTCTTAACCGATTCTACATCACCATACTGGTTGTACACCATATTGGCAATTTGCAAGTAAGTACCCGGCCATGTAACGCCGTCTTTATAGTAAAACCAAAAGCTTGGCGCTACATCAGGTATACTTCCTTCAGCAGTTTGAGATTCTTCAATATCATCCAACCACTTTGCATACATTCTTGAGTTATCGAAAATGAAACTCTCACCGTAAGCACCGGTTGACCTATCGCCTAACCATGGCTGTCTTTCATCGCGCTGCGGACAATCAACAGGCATCCCTTTATAATTATCTCTTATACCCCAATATGCATTTTTATAAACCTGGTTAATCGTCCTATCCGATGTTTCAAACAAACCAATCGTTTTCATATCATCATAAACAACTTCGCCAACAAAGTCTTCAAGCTTTGGCTTATACTTTAAACCTGTTACTTCAGCATAACGAAAGCCATGATAAACAAATTTCGGCGCCCATGTTTCTACTCCCTGCCCCTTTAGCGTATAAACATCTGTAACCAATGCATCCCGTAGGTTTTCAACATACAACTGCCCATTCTTTTGAAGGCTTTCTGCAAACTTTAATGTTACCTTACTTCCTCTCTTGCCCTGTACTTTTATCTTCAACCAACCAGCAATGTTTTGACCCAGGTCAAGAATATATGTACCAGGCTTATTTTCTTTAATAGATATAGGTTTCAAAGTTTCCATCACCTTCATGTTCTCATTCATCTGTGCTTCAAGCCCCATCCCTAAAGGGAGAAGAGAGTCCAGCGGCGATTTTACCAATTCTGCTTTCAGCCATTTGCTATCATTAAAGCCTGCCATGTTCCAGCCAGCAAACTCTTTTGTTGCATCATACTCTTCACCATCATATTCATTGTTTGTTCTTATAGGTCCATCCGCCGTCACCTTCCATGTATCATCACTAACAACTGTTTGCTTACTTCCATCTGCATATTCAATTTCTAATTGCAACAGCATTTTTGGAAACCCGAAGTTGTGCCACTTGTGTGGCTTATACTGTTGACGCATTGTATAAAAGCGGCCATTACCCAATGTGGTAGCAACTGCATTCATGCCTTGCTTAATATTGTTCGTTACATCAAACGTGTTATACTTAACCGTCTTCGAAAAATCTGTTGGCCCCGGTGCTAATACCTGGTCACCTATTTTTTGCCCGTTTATATAAAGCTCATACAAACCCAATCCGCTTATGTATGCCGTTGCCTTCTTCACCTCTTTAGCTAATGCAAAGTCTTTCCTGAAATAACGCGCAGACAATCGGGACATTTTTGTTATCGTATCCCACGGAAACGACCTATCAAGCCCCGTCCACTTTGCTTTCCAATCTTTCTCATCCAGCAAGCCCACTGTAAAATGTGCAGGAGAACTATAAGATGCCTCACCTTTGTTCGTCCACACCTTTACTTTCCAATAACATTGCATCCTGCTTTTCAACTTGCCTCCTGCAAAAGCAACATGTACATTTTGATTGGAACTAACCTTACCCGAATTCCATATATCTGCCTTATCCCCTGCAATATTAGCCGCTGATGATGCCACCAATATTTGATATGCCGTCTGCTCAAGTCCTCTCTGTTCACCGCCCACTTCCCAACTCAGTCTTGGCAATGTTACATCAACACCTTTCGGGTTAACCAACCCTTCAATACGAAGGTTCTTTACTTGTATAGTTGTTACAACCCTATCTCTAAAAGAGGCAAGAATAACAACCAAGCCTGTAAGAAAAATCGTTAAATATGTAAGTCTCTTTTTCATTGTAATCGTTATACATTAGTGTTGGTTTTTTTTGATACCAACTTCAGTTCTTCATAGCATCATCGTTGCGTCGCACACTTGTATTAATTGTAATTCTATGCAACTGTCACCATCAGTTTGTCGATGGATTGTTCGTTTTTATACCACTGCTTAACAAGGCTTCGACAAGCTCACCCTGACATCCAACTCTTCGTCATTGCGAGGGGGAGGTACGACGACGAAGCAATCTGCACTTGTTAAATCAACCTGCTTCTATTTATACATCAGATTGCTTCGTCGTTCCTCCTCGCAATGACGATGCAATCTCTTACCTAAAATCAAAATACAACACCATCTTCAACGCCCTGGCCGGGTCCTTTTCATAGTCATAAAATATATGCTTCTGCCCCATGGGACCGGTTGTTTCGTTCCCCTGTGTTTTATTTCCAATACTGCTTATAGCATGCATAAACGATATATCTCCTGATGGAAAGATAGGCTCGTAGTTATGCCACGCGTCTGTCTTCCATGCAGGTGTAAACAAGCGGAAGAACAAGTCTTCATTTGTAGTATAAACAGTAAATGGTTGAGTGGTGGTCTTAAACTTCACCCAGTACAAATTGGAGTGATACCCTTTAAACTCGGGGTACTTCCACTGCTCCCCTGTTTCTGTATTGTTGTATGTTTTATTCCAGATACCGAACTTGTTTCCTTTCATTCGGTTCTTCCAAACGCGGTAAGGACCATTGCCCATATACTCCACCCCTTTCATTTGGCTCTCCGGAAAAGAGAAGTTTACACCAACCATTGAAGTGAAAAATTCACCGGGAAAATAATTGACCTGCATCTTTACAATACCCGATGGATATACTCTCCATTCTAAAGTGTTATAGCTTGTCTTCCTGTCCAAAGTAGAGGCAATAACCAGGGTATCGCCATCAAAACGTTGTGTAAAATTTTTAAAGTTAGTAGCTCCTTCCTGTATTGCTGGCCCATTGGTAAAAGGAATACTACCCTTACTGTTTGCAACACTGGTCAATCTGCCATTTAATTTATTGATGCGAACAGTTACTCCATTTGCAGTGGCTGTGTAAACGGTATCCTGCTGCCCCGATCCTAAAGGGAGAAGAGAGACCTGTGAAGAAGTATTTTTGTTTTTAGTTACTGAAACTAAATTATTGACTACTTCAACAGGACGAGTGACAGGAAAGCTCCAGGTAAAAATTTCTTTTTTATCAGGACCTAAAGCTGTTACATACAACACATCATACTGCTTCCAGTTTAATGGCAAAGCTATTTGCAAGGTTCCTTTCTCATTTGGCTTAAGCGACGGTGCTGTAATATTTCCTTTAACTGCTTCCTTATTCTTATCCAACAAACTTTGCAATGAATAAGTAAAGCTGCATTGATTGGTGTTAGTAAAATGATGCCTGTTCTCAATGTTGATCATACCATCAAAACTATTAGCAATCTCTCTGCGTTCAACAAAGATTGGGCTCCACACTTCCTTAATGGTGTAATAGCTTGCTTCCTTTTCCCCGTAAGGACCAACAATGCCGTCAGCCCCTCTATGCTTATCTGTATCTAATGAATCGTTGAGATCTTTACGCCTTACTGCCTGGTCCTGGAAGTCCCATAAGAAACCACCTGCACTAAGCGGATCATTCCACATCATCTTCCAGTAGTCCTCAATGCCCGCACCATGGCCACCATCAAACTGCCCATGCAAAAACTCAGTAGGCATTACTATTTCTCTACCATGGTTGTAGTTACCAATGCCGTAGTTGTATTGGCGGTAGTGCTGTGTTTCTATTCCGCCAAACAATTGCCATGGATGTACCACAGCCCGTTTTTGAATATCATATGTAGGGAATAAAGAATCGAGATCGAAATTGTGACCACCTTCGTTTCCATTTGCCCAAATAATAATGCTTGGATGATTGACATCATGGTCAATCATCTCTTTCAATAATTTGCTTCCAGTCTTTGTATCGTAGTGGCCATGCCATCCTGCTAACTCATCCATCACAAATAAGCCAAGCGAATCACATGCATCTAAAAAATGATCATCAGGTGGGTAATGCGACATACGAACGGCGTTCATGTTCATATCCTTCATCATCCCCACATCATTTATGCTAATCTGCTTGCTGGTAGTTCTTCCACTCTCAGGATGAAATGAATGCCTGTTCACCCCTTTCATTTTTACTTTCACACCATTTACATAAATCCCGTCGCGCTGTTTTACTTCTACAGTGCGAAAACCAAAACGTTGTTTAGTAGTATGGATAACCTTTCCTTTATCCAGGAGGTTTAACTGTACATAATACAAACTAGGAGTTTCAGGTGTCCATTGTTTTGCGTTAGGTAAAACTGTTTGTATTAGTACTGCTGTATCACCCCGCTTTAGAGTTTTTGTAAAAGGTGCACCAACAGGCTTTCCATTGGCAGTAGTTAGCTGAGCTGATACTGTACTTGCAGTAGATGCTTTTACGTGGACAGCAGCCTTAAAATTACCATTAGCCTTTGCGTCAATGGCTAATTGTTCTATATGTTGCTTTGGTAATACTTCTAAAAATACTGGTCTGAAGATTCCGCCAAAGATCCAAAAGTCTGCCTTACGCTCTGCTTCATTGATTGATGCATTAGCTGAATGCTTTGATACCGTTACTTCTAATAAATTGCTTCCATCTTTTAGTAATGGAGTAATGTCGTATTTAAAAGCATAGAAAGCGCCTTGGTGAATGGACCCGGCAGATTGACCATTGACCTTTACTTCTGCATCAGTCATCACCCCTTCAA
>JAQBNN010000008.1 GCA_028288505.1 Segetibacter sp.
CGATGATGCTATAAAAAATAAATGCTCGTAACCACCAAACTCAGTTTATACACCCGAGCTTTTTACCCTTCCTAAAGGTTTTACCGAAGATTGCCTCACGATTAATTCTGTGTCCAGTACTTCTTTAATAAAATCGTGGCTGGGGCGTTTGCTTTCAATAAGGCTTATTAAACGTTGAGTAGCAATTTCGCCCATCTGGAACGCCGGTTGTCTTATAACCGTGAGGGAAGGACTTAATAATTCGGTAAGTTCCGAGTTGGAAAAACCTATAACGGCTATCTCATCGGGCACCTTTATTTTCCGTGACTGTAAAGTTTTAAAGGCACCGACAGTAAGCTTGTCGCTCAGTCCAAAAATAGCTTCAGGACGTGGGTTTAAGTCGAGCAGCTCATTTACTGCAACTTCTACTTCCGCGCCATTTATACCTCCCTTTGTACAATATTTTATCAGGCTATCGCTATAGTCAATACCAGAATCTGCTAAGGCTTGTTTGTAACCCGCAATTCGCTCTTTCGTAATTGATAAATGGCTGGGGTTAACAATGCAGGCAATACGACGCATACCGCCATTTATTAAGTGCATGGTAGCTTCGAAGGCAGCTTTAAAGTTGTTTACCGTCACCTTATGTGTGGCAATATCTTCATTAATACGGTCGAAAAGAACAATGGGCAAACCCCGGTTGTGGAATTTTTTTATGTGTTCAAAGTCCTGGGTTTCCGACGATACAGAAATAATGAGGCCGTCAACAGATCTGCTCGCCAAAAAGTCCAGGTCGGTAACCTCTCTGTCAAAACTTTCATGGCTTTGGGTAATAATAACATTATAGCCTTGCGTGTATGCAACCGATTCAATCCCGTTAATCGCCTGGCTAAAAAAACTATTAGCAATCTCGCATACGATCACGCCAATTGAGCGGCTTCTTTTTTCCTTCAGGCTTAACGCAATAGGGTTCGGCCGGTACTGCAAGCGTTCTGCACATTCTAGCACCAATTTTTTTGTTTCCGCGCTAATCTCGTAGCTGTCGCGTAAGGCACGTGAAACAGTAGAGGTAGATAAACCTAATTCTTTGGCTATGTCCTTTATTGTTACGGCTTCAAACTTCATTAAGTTCCTGTCTACTTGTTTTTTTGCAATCTGTTTTGTACTTAGCGTTGGCACTACTATTAAACATCGTTGTGTCACTCACTTGTACTTTTTACTCTATATGCAGCCCATTTGTTCACTTTTGAAAACTGTACATAAGATCAGGCTGTACGGCTTAAAATTAAGGTTTATTTTCAAGCCGCTATTTACCATTGGAAAAATGTGAACGATAGAAGGATTAACAATTAATTATTAATGGTTTAGGGTCGGGAACGATTGCGTAAAAAAACAATCACCAACTTTAGTTCAGGAGTTGAAATATGTTTAGAATTGTCATTGATTAGCCTCACAAAGATTGCTTGCTAAATGTCTCATTACCTGGTTTTATTTCCTGCTACTTCTCTTTTACAGTTTGCAACAATTTTTGCTGAAGTGATGATTTTAATATTTAAAGCAGCTTAATTAAAGCTTGTATGTCTCTTTTAAATAATAATTGGTATTAAATTGCTCCATTATGAAACGAATTTTTCAATTCTTATTTTTTCTTATTCTGCCGTTCGCTTATGCCCAAGCTCAGCAATTGCAAATTAAAGGTCGGGTTCTTGAAGACAGTACTAATACCCCATTATCTGGTGTTTCTATTTTAGTTGCTGAAACAAAACGTGGCAGCAGCACTGATAAAGACGGAAATTTCAGCATTAATGTTTCCGGCAGAACATCTGCTACACTATTAATTTCTTCTGTAGGCTATCGTTCACAAACAATTACTACAAACGGAAGAGAGACAATAAGCATATTAATGCAGAAAGAACAAGGTGCATTAGAAGATGTGGTTGTTATAGGCTATTCCACCGTTAGGAGAAGGGACGTGACTGGTGCAGTTTCTTCTGTAGGAGCCAAACAATTAAGAGATATACCTATTACAAATGCTGCAGAAGCACTTACCGGAAGGCTTGCCGGAGTTCAGGTTACTACTTCAGAAGGTGCACCAGGGGCTGATGTAACAATTCGAGTTCGGGGTGGAGGATCTATAACCCAGGATAATTCCCCGATTTATATAGTAGACGGTGTACAGGTAGAAAATGCGTTACAATTTATTTCTCCACAGGATATTGCCTCTGTAGATGTATTAAAAGACGCATCTACCACTGCCATATACGGGGCAAGAGGCGCCAACGGTGTTGTTATCATAACCACAAAAGGTGGCAGAGTGGGTAAAACTCAAATTACCTATAATGGTTCTGTAGGGTTCAGGGAAATCTTCAAAAAGATGGACGTATTTAAGCCTTATGAATTTGTAACCTGGCAGTACGAGCGTTATTTGCTTGGAAATGATACTGGTACTTTCAAAAGAATTTATGGTTCTACCTGGGATACTTTACAGAACTATAAAAATGTACCTTTTCTTGATTGGCAAGAAGACGTATTTGGAAGAAAGGCCGGGTATCAAAACCATAATTTTGGTATTAGTGGCGGAAGTTCAAATACGACATTCAACTTAAGCCTTACTTCAAGTAAAGAACAAGGTATCCTGCTAGAGTCAGGTTTTAATAGAAACCTTGCTAATTTTAAATTAGACCATAAAGCAACAGATAAATTCAGAGTTGGTTTCAACGTTCGTTTTACGGATCAAACTATTAGTGGTGCCGGTACAAGCGGCAGTGGTACAAGAACAACAAACCGTCTTCGACATGCTATTCAATTCAGGCCTTTAAACCTTCCAACAGCTCCGCCCATAGATCAGTTTGATGAAGAATATTTTCAATTGTCAGCAGGTATTTCAAACCCTATTCTTCTTATTAAACAAGAATACAGAAGGGCTTATACCACAGCCTTCAACGTTAGTGGTTATGCTAGTTATCAGCTGAGGAAGGATTTGAGTTTTAAAACAACCGCAGGCTTTGATAACAACGATCAAAGGACAAATCTTTTCTGGGGTACGATTACCGGTACAGCCAGAAATTATAACAACCAACCTGTGGCAAGAGTATCTACAAATAATAGTCAAACTATCAACATCTCCAACGTTCTACAGTTTACTAAGAAAGAGATATTTCCAAAGCACGATTTTGATGTATTGTTAGGACAGGAAACTTATGAGCGCCGGTTTAGAAATAATAATACAGAAGTTCGTTTTTTACCTACTGAGATTTCTGCAGAAAAAGCATTTGCACGTCTTTCATTAGGTGCACCCCCTGCTGGATCTACTTTTCAACAGCCCAATCCAACAAGTTATATTTCTGCTCCCAATAGAATTTTTTCTTTGTTTGGTCGTATGAATTATACTTATGCCGATAAGTTAACAGGTACTTTCACATTGCGTTCTGACCGTTCAAGTAAATTTGCTTACGAGAATGGGGCATTGGTTTTCCCTTCAGGAACTATAGCATGGAGATTTTCCAAAGAAAAGTTTATGGAAAATGTAGGGTTTATAAATGATGCTAAACTTAGGCTGGGATATGGTGTTGCAGGTAATAATAGGATCGATGATTTTGAATTCCTGCAATTGTATAATCCAAATGCCGGTCAGTATGCTTTGAACCATGCTATTCAACCAGGGTATGCTCCTGCAGGTTTAGCAAACCTTGGATTAAGATGGGAAAAAAATATTTCTCAAAACATTGGATTGGATCTTTCTTTCTTAAAAAACAAAATTCAATTAACTGTTGATGCCTATAAAAATCAGGGTGAAGACCTACTATTGCAAGTGGCAATTCCAGCGACTACGGGTTATACAGTTCAAACACAAAATCTGGGTTCAACCAGCAATTCTGGTATAGAATTTCAAGTAAATGCTACTCCACTATCAAATAAAAATTTCACCTGGTCTTCAAACTTCAACCTGTCATTTAACAGGAACAAAGTAAAAAGTCTTGGACCAGTTACTGAACTTGAACGTAACTCAGGCTGGCAGGGAAGTGATGGAGCGAACGATTACTTGGTAAAAGTAGGCGAGCCTGTTGGGTTGATGTTTGGTTTTGTAACAGATGGCTTTTATAAAATTGAAGAATTTGATTATAATGCCACTACCGGTGCTTATACCCTTAAGACAGGAATACCAAACAATACCTTTATTTCAGGCCCTGTTCGTCCAGGAACAATGAAAATTAAAGATTTGAACGGTGACGGTATTATATCTGTTGACGGAGACAGAAAAATATTAGGTAATGCAAATCCTGATTTTACAGGGGGATGGAGCAACCAGATTACTTATAAGAATTTTGACTTCAGTGTTTTTGTAAACTGGGTTGTTGGAAACGATATTTATAATGCTAATAAAATTGAGTGGACTGATGGAAGTTTTCCTAATCTTAACTTGTTAGGTGAAATGAGGGATAGGTTTAGGAATATTGATGACATGGGAAACCGAGTGACCGATCCAAAAGAACTTGCAGCTTTAAATGCAAATGCTAAGATTTGGAGTCCTAACAATGCTAATCGTTTCTTCTTAACTGATTATGCTATTGAAGACGGATCTTTCTTAAGGGTTAATAATATTACTATTGGATATACAATCCCTAAAAACCTAATGCAACGAATTAAAGTTTCAAACGCACGACTTTATGCCACAGTTAATAATCTGGCAACTCTTACCAATTACTCTGGTTTCGATCCTGAAGTAAATACCCGTCGGCCAGGGTCCGGGGGAGACCCGCTTACTCCTGGTGTTGATTTCGCAGGTTATCCCCGCGCAAAAACATGGGTATTTGGTGTAAACATTACTTTCTAATTAAAAAAAAATTTTTACGATGCAACCTAAGAATAATATAATAACCGCTACGATTTTATCCATCGTATTGGTATACACTTCAGGGTGTAGAAAATGGATTGAGGTAGAGCCTGTAACAGAAGTCTCTGTAATTGAAGCCTTTTCAAGTGTTGATAATGCCTATAAATCCCTGATTGGCGTTTATGATGAATTGCAGGGTGATAATGGTTACGGAATTCGTGTAAGCCTTTACTACCCCTTTGACTCAGATGAAGGAATCGTAAGTGGAGGTTTAGACAATGGCCGAAGAGGAGTTGGTAGATATGACCTTCAATTGTCTAATTCGGAGCTTAGAAATCCTTTTATTCAACTAAACCGCGGTGTTGAAAAAGCCAATTTAGCAATTGATCAAATACCAAAATCTCAACAATATACTAGCGGAACTCCAGCTCAGCAAAAAGAGATGAGACGTATGCATGGGGAAGCCCTTACATTGCGTGCGCAATTTTATTTTGACTTAATAAGACATTGGGGAGACGTACCAGCACCGATGTTACCTGCATACAAAAGAACTGATCTTTATGCTCCACGGGCCAATCGTGATTCTACTTATGATATTTTGTTAGCTGACCTTGCTGTAGCCGAAGATCTTGTTCCTTGGAGAACTGAAGTTGCAAGAAACGAAAGAATAACTAAAGGTGCAGTAAAAGCCTTGCGTGCACGGATGGCTTTGTACCGAGGTGGTTTTTCTTTAAGAGGTGTTGCACCAGGCAATGGTACTATGCAACGCACTGCTGATTATTTAAAATACTACCAAATCGCACGTGATGAATGCGCAGAATTGATGCAAAAAAGAGAACAGCATTCTTTAAATCCTGATTTCGAGAATATTTGGAAAAGTTTATCAGCCTTTGCATATGACCCTTCTGCAGAAATTATTTTTGAAGTAGGAGCCGGTGGCGGTAATGGAAATTCTGACAGTCGCCAGGGAAATTATAGTGGTGTAGTAACAAATACTGCTTCACGTTATGGACCCGGGGGCGGTGGTGTATTGATGTTACCTACTTATTTTTATGCTTTCGATTCTGTCGATACTAGGTTAAACACAACCATAGGTACATATCAGGTAAATGCTGATAACAAAAAGCAACCAAGGGTTATAACCCAATTAACAGACGGCAAATACAGAAGAGATTGGCGGGTTCCTCTATTACCTAGTGGATTAAACGTTGGCTATAACTGGGCTTTAATCCGTTTTTCTGATGTATTGTTGATGTTTGCAGAAGCAGAAAATGAATTAAACGGTCCAACACCTGCTGCCAGAGCTGCATTTGAAGAGGTTCGTAAAAGAGCGTTTAAAGGTAATGAAAGCAGGATTGGTATAACTCCTACTGATAAAGCAGCCTTTTTTAATGCAATTGTAAATGAGCGCTTATTGGAATTTGGTGGAGAAGCTATCCGTAAATATGACTTGATCCGTTGGAATTTATTAGCGGCAAAGATGGCTCCTCAAACAGGCGAAGTACGCGTAAAGTTAAGAGAGCTTGCAAATGCTACCGGACAATTCGCAAATGTTCCCAGGTATTTGTATTGGAGGAATGTAGGTGAAGAAATTCAATACTTAAACTCAAGGTATAGGTCTGATGCCGCAATAACCACAACCCCTTCTGGTTGGACTCGTTTGAACTGGAGGGAGGATATATCCAGAACAAACAATCTTTATAATGTTGGTGCTACAAGTGTACATTATATTGATGCTATTGGGTTTTTCTTTACCCCAGGAAAAAGTGAGTTGTTTCCCTTCGACCAGGCAACACTGGCAGCTTACCAGGGCAGGTTGCAACAAAATCCTGGCTATTAACTTGTATTATACACTTCTAATTATTCAATTAAGGCTGCTTCAATATAGGCAGCCTTAATTATTAAAGTATATTATAAAAACATGAAGTATTCACTGTTTGCTTTTATTAGCGCAACTATTCTTCACCTATGTAGTTGCTCCTCCCTAAGGAACAATAGTATAAGCTCTGTTAATCCCGGCACGGCCCCCATAGCATTTCCTACTGCAGAAGGTTTTGGCAAGTTTACAACCGGAGGCCGTGGCGGCAAAGTTTTAATTGTAACGAATCTTAACGACAAAGGAACCGGCACTTTTAGAGAAGCACTTCAAGCTAAAGGCCCACGAATAATAGTTTTTGCTGTATCTGGAACTATTCACCTGGAGAGCGTGCTTAACATTACCAGCCATGTAACTGTAGCCGGGCAAACAGCACCCGGCGATGGAATTTGTTTAGCTGATTATCCTGTATCGCTCGGTGGAGATAATATAATAATCAGGTACCTCAGGTTTAGAATGGGCGATAAAAATCAAAAAGGCGGAATGGTGCCCGGCAACGGAGGCGACGATGCCTTTAGTGGTATGCGTAGAAAGAATATTATCATCGATCATTGCTCTATGAGCTGGAGCACCGATGAGGTTTGCAGTGTGTATGCTGGGGATAGCACAACCTTGCAGTGGAACCTGATTGCGGAACCTCTCAACTATTCTTACCACTTCGAGGCCGGCGATAAAGACTACGAGCACCACGGATTTGGTGGTATTTGGGGTGGGCAACATACCTCAGGACACCATAACCTTTTTGCACACTGCGGTAACCGTACGCCACGTTTCGATGGTATCCGCAACGCCCCTTCCGAGTTAGTCGACTTCAGAAACAACGTCATCTACAATTGGGGATCAAACAATACCTATGCAGGCGAAGGCGGCACTTACAATGTTGTAAACAATTATTATAAGTATGGACCTAATACCAGTGCAAGTGCAAAAGGTAAAATTTTAAATCCCTATAAAAAGCCACCCACTATTCCTTTTGGAAAGTTTCATTTAAACGGAAATTATGTTGATGGTTCGTCTGAAGTAACGACCAATAACTGGCTTGGTGTTAAAATGAACGATGGAACCGGGGCAGATGCAATAAAGGCAAAGGTTAGCGAGCCGTTTTCAGTTGTAAGCATAAAAACACAAACAGCTGCTGATGCATACCAATCCGTTTTAAAAAATGTAGGCGCAAGTTTTCGTCGCGATACGTTGGATGAAAGGATCATAAATAATGTACGGAACAGGACTGGCCAAATAATAGATGTCCAGGGCGGCTATCCTCATGGCACCGCTTATGAGCAAACAGTTACTGCATGGCCAGCGTTAAAATCGACTACGCCGCTCGCCGATGCAGACCAGGATGGCATGCCTGACGCATGGGAAAAGAAGAATGGACTAAATTCAAATGATCCTTCCGATGCCCCCAGCTACAAGTTACACAGGCAATACACCAACATCGAGATGTATATTAACAGCTTAGCGGGTTGAGGAAATTTTTAAAGATATTTTGGGGCAAACTTCAGTACTAAACCCAACATCGTTGTGTCACTCACTTGTACTTGCATCGCTTTATTCAGCTTGTCGTAGTCGACCATCAAACCAGTTCAATTTATAATCTTGATGTATGAAACGCCTTATTGCCTATAAACTTCTTGTAATACTCTCCTTATCCATCCTTTCCTTTTTACCTGCAGATAAAAAGAAGATAAAGGTTTGGATGATTGGTGATAGTACAATGTGTAATTACGAGCCGACAAGAGCGCCACTCACTGGTTGGGGAATGCCCTTTGCTTATTTCTTTGACTCTACGGTTTCAATTAATAACCGTGCAAGAGGCGGCAGAAGCACCCGCACTTTCTTAAGTGAAAACCGTTGGAAGCCAATTGTAGATAGCATACAGGAAGGAGATTATGTATTGATGCAGTTTGGCCACAACGACGAAGCCAAAGAACCTAAGTATGCAGACAGGTACACTTCAGTAGAAGACTACAAACAGAACTTGGCTAAGTTCATCACTGAAACCAAAAGTAAGAAAGGCTTTCCTGTTATTATAACTCCAGTTACAAGGCGCAGGTTTAGCAAAGAAGGAAACATTCAGCAAACGCATGTTGAATACACCAATGCTTGCTACGCTATAGCTAAACAATACAATGTTCCATTAATCGATCTTGACACGAAGAGCAGGGAACTATTGCAGCAACTAGGAGCAGAGAATTCGAAATACCTGTTCATGGATTTTGAACCTGGAGAACATCCAATGTATCCTGACGGTTTTCACGATAATACTCACTTTAATGAATTTGGTGCACGTAAAATGGCAGAACTTGTACTCGCGGAAATAAGAAGCTTAGACCTGGAGTTAGCTCAGCGTGTTGTAAAGCGCGGCACACAAAAACCATAAGCATATATTTATAATGTTGGCTTAGCTGCGTAAAG